>JAQBUX010000077.1 GCA_027623795.1 Chloroflexota bacterium | reverse complement strand
GCCCGCCATGTCCATCCCCATCAGGTCGTCTCTGGCAGCCTCGACGAAAGGCGCCAGTGATGGGTGGCTGAGCGACTCCGGAACAGGGCCAACGAGCCGTGGTCGCCAGCCCGCAAGAAGTGAGGCCGCACCGAGTCCGGCCACGCCACCGCCTATGACGACGACATCGTGATGTTCAGGAAAGGCGGTCGTTTCGATACCCCCGGCTTCCTGAGACTCGTGCGATTTCTGTGATCCCGGTGATTCCTGGCGACGTGAATCGAAGCAGGGCAAATAAATGGCCCAGCGAGCGCCACATGCGTCCTCTCCCGGGCCGACGGACTGTTAGCCAGCCATATCAAGCGGTCGCCGTAAGGGTACCCTAGCGCCGCACGCTCTCCCAATCCCTGTTCGGTCCGGTTAGCCGCCCCGGAGACGGTTGGGACCGGCCGCCAAACATTCACGCGATCTGGAGGCGATCAGAGATGGCGAAATCACCAATCGTGACCAGCGTCGAAGTCAACGAGATCGAGTACGAAATCGCTGACGTTACGACCGAGCCAATCATCGGGATACCGATTTATGAGAAAGGTTCAAAGATCACAACTACGGCGCGGGTGCTGCGTATCAACACGGACGCCGGCATCACCGGAGAGTACTTCGGCGGGAACGCGGTCGAGTACGCGGCGATTCCGGGGCTGGCTAAGATGATGATCGGCAAGAACGCCCTGGACAGGGAGTTGTTCTACAACGACTTCAAACAGGCCCTGCGACAACAGGCGAGCATGGGCCGATCGCAAATCGACATCGCCCTCTGGGACATCGCGGGGAAGCTTCTCGACGTTCCGGTTCACCAGTTGCTCGGCACGTACAGGAAAGAGTTCCCCTGCTACGCCAGCACCTACATCGCCGACTTCGACCCGGACGGACTGTCCAGCGCAGAGGCGATGGCCGACTTTGCCGAGCAGTGCTTTGAGCTTGGCTACCCGGCTTTCAAAATCCACCCATGGATGGGCCAGCCACTCAAGAAGCAGATAGAGATGGTGGCGGCCGTGGGCAAGCGCATGGCCGGAAAAATGGACCTGATGCTTGACCCGGTCTGCACCTATGAGACCTTCGGCGATGCCGTGAAGGTGGGCAAGGTCTGCGACGAGTGGGGCTACTACTGGTACGAAGACCCGTTCAGAGACAGCGGTGTATCGGCGTTCGCTCACAAGAAGCTGCGGGAGATCATCAACACGCCGATCCTGCAGACGGAACACATCCGTGGGCTTGAGCAGCACGTGGACTTTGTGCTGTCCGGAGGGACCGACTTCGTGCGCGGTGATCCAGACTACGACGGCGGCATTACCGGCCTGATGAAGCTCGCGCACGCCACAGAAGGCCTCGGATTGGATCTTGAAGTCCACGTGGCCGGTCCGGACCGCCGACAGACGATGGCGGCGATGCGCAACTCCAACTTCTACGAGATGGGACTGCTCCACCCGAAGCACCCGGGCATGAAGCCACCGGTCTACCAGGGTGGGTATGTCGACAATCTGACCGCCATCGACGAGAACGGCAAAGTGTCCGTCCCAGATGGCCCGGGTCTTGGAGTTCCGCTGGACTGGGACTACATCAACGCACACACGACGGACCACGCCGTCTACTCCTAAACCCCTGAGATGTGCGCTGCGTGGAGGTGGATGACCCGCCTCCCCGCAGCCGCCCAATCAGCCAGTCACGCGCCCTCCGGGCGCAGCGCTAAACAGCGACGCGTTGCCACGTACACGGTAGCGGGTGTGTCTCCGCGCGCCCGTTCGTGATTCAAACGTGAGAACTCTCGTCAAATAATCCACATCCGGTCGCGGTTTCTCTTGGTGTGCGGGGCCCCATCTGTCGCATATTGGAGGTGTAAGTAAATTCTTTCCTGGGGGGCTTGGGTCGACAGCGCTGGGGGGCGTTCCGGCCCGGTCGGGGCATGTCCGAGACTTTGGTCGCGGCACATGACGCGAGAGGGCGTTCCGCGCCCTCCCGCGCCCCGGCCCTGACAGGACACTCCACGCACGAAGGGGACTCCTTGGGCGAATCGTTGGTTCTGGGCAGCGCATTTCTCTGGGCGTTCGCAACGGTGCTGGCCAAACCGATGACGGGACGCGTTCGGCCCGGCACCATCGTCGCCATGCACGCATGGGTCGCCGTGCTGGTCGGAGCCACCCTTCTCATCGCCCTTGGGCGTTTGGACGAACTTGGAGCCATCGGTCCGAGCCGGATGCTCATGCTCGGCGTCTCCGCCTCATTCGTCGTTATCGGCGATGTTTTCCTGGTCCGGAGTTTCGCGCATCTAGATCCCGGCAAAGCCTTCACGGCGGCCAGCGGCCTGTTTGTGCTGGTAACTCTCCTCGCCGGTTGGGTATTTGTCGGCGATTCGATCACACGGGTTACCGTCGCCGGGGCGCTCGCGATTATGGTCGGCGTCTACATGACTCGCGGCGGCGTCCACACCGCAACGACGGCGTCAGTCCGCGGATCAACTATGGCGGCAACCCCGACCGTCGTGCTTGCCGGCCTGATGTGGGCGGCGGGGCTGATAGGGCTCGACCACTCGATCGAACATGTCGACCCGATAGCGGGATCGACAGTCGGCTATCTCTTTCCTGCACTCGCCTATCTCGTCTGGGCGACCCGCGATCAACGATTCGAGATCACGTCACTGGTCGCCGCCGATCAGCGGTTACTAGCCGGCAGCGCCGTCTTCGGCGGCCTTGCGCTGGTTGGGTACACGCTCGGCATCAAGTACGCCCATGCTGGGATCGTCGCCATGCTGGAGAGCACCGCGCCGATATTCGCCATCCTGTTGGCCGTGGCGTTTTTCAAAGAGCGAATCACGGCCCGCACCGGCGCGGGCGTCGGGTTCTGCTTCGTCGGCATCGCCACCCTCGTTATCTGAGAGAGGGCGGAAAGTCGGTGGCCGGCAGTTTGTTCTCCGCCACAGCAAACGATTCTCGGCGATGCCGTAGGGGCGGGCTTGCCCCGCCCGCTTCGCACTTTTGGCTCGAAAGAATCCGTCAGAGCTCAGAGCTTGGCCCGAGGCGCAGTCGAACTGGCCCCGTAAAGATTGACCGATCAGCCGCCTGGCTCATGACCACTGAACGACAAAGTCCCCGGAAACGCCCGCCTCTCGGCGGACCGTCCCGGGGACCTCAGGCGAAGACGATCCGCCCGTTCACGTATGGAGGAGGTCGTTCCCCCTACACCGAGGACTTACCTCTTGATGCCAGCCAGAGCGCTCTTCACGCCGTCCGTTGCCATTGGGGCCCACGGCAAGGTGAAGAACTTGAAACCCTTGTCGACGAAGAAGTTGGGGTCCATTCCGGGCGGAATGAAGTACATCCCCGGAACGACGCCATGCCTCTTGCAGGCGGCCGCAATGGTGTCCAGTCCCTTCTGATACGTGTCGGACTCGTAGTCCAATACGACCCCGAGTTCTATCGAGAAGTCTGACGGGCCAACGAGTAGGACGTCGACGCCCGGCACGCTGAGGATATCGTCGATGTTGGAAATCGCCTCGTTGGTCTCGATCATCGGGATGATCAACAGACCGTCATTCACGGCGTCCATGTATGCCTGGTAGTCCGCGGTTTGGCCCCACTCGCCACGCACGCCGCCGTTGCTGCGCTTACCCGCCGGGTAGTACCTGCAGGCTGCGACAATGGCTTCGGTCTCTGCCTTGGTGTTGACCATGGGCACGATGATGCCCCTGGCGCCCGCGTCCAGAGCGAATAGGATCTGTTCTGAATGGTGGGAGTTCACTCTGGCGATCGGTGCGGCTTTTTTGCCGTTCGTCGCCTGGATCCCGGGCGCCAGCTCCTTCATCTCGTAGGGCGAGTGCTGGGTATCGAACAACAGGAAATCGAAACCCGAATCGGCCAGGATGGCGGACACATCGGGATGTACGGAGCCGGCCGTCCCGACAACGGTCTTCCCAGATTTCAAAAGATCTTTGACAGCGTTCACGTGACCAGAACCTTTACCTTCCATCATGAATGCCAGATGACGTCCCGAAGAGTGGTATCGGAGGCATCTCTGGCCGGGCGGATTCTCGCACATCTTTCAACCGGTGAGTCAAACCTGACCCTTCATTTGCCCGAGCCGTTAGATGTAACAGGACGAACCGGGTTGAATTGAGCGGTCGCGTCACTCGGGAGAGGTGCGGAGGCCATGACCTATCTGTTCAGGGCTCCAGCCCCGTGCGCGCGACGACCGAGCACGTGCGGTCACCGGAGTGCCAATTAGATCGCGTCTGGTCGAACGCGTTCAGAAACCGTGTCCGGATAACTCCCTGCCATCCGGACTCCGCTGTCAGGGCGCGGTGGCGTATGACCGTTTCTCGACGAACGCCATCGGCATCCCAATGCATCGGCCCGACGGCGTATCCCCTCACTCCCTGCGATTGAGAGCGCCTGACCGGTCCCACGGCACGCCACCTCAACGGAGACGGGCATAGGATCGGCCCCGATACCGCCTAGTGGTCGTGTCCGTGAGAAGAACCCGCGTCCGAGTAGTGCTTCCCGAGCAGATCGTCGCCCCAGTCGCTGATGTAGTCCCGCCACACCGAGTGGATGTGGTTGGCGTCGTTCTGGGTGTTGTCGTACTCGATCAGGAAACGCGGGCCCTGCACGGCGTAGTAGTGCCCTTCCCTGCTCTTTCCACTGCCCATCCAGGCAAACTTGACGGTGTCCAGGCCGTCGCTTTCGAGCTTCCGCCACTGGTTCGCAGCGATCTCGTCGGTCATCCGGTCCACGTACACATGGACAAGGCTCACGAGCTTGTCGCGCTGCGACCCTTCGAGGGCCGACAGGGCGATGCCCTTTGCCTCCCCGGGAGTCACGCGGGCGTTGCTGTCCGTCAAGATGTCGGATGGCGCGATCGGGTCCAGCACGGCGATCTTTCGCTGGTCATCAGTCAGAGCGTGAAGCAGGTCGCGCGCAACATCTTCCTCTTCCGGCAATGCGCGGAACCCGGCGTTCGCTCCGTGAAGAGAATGTGCGGGGTTGGCGCCGAAAAAGGTCGGGGTTACGGCGACGTATTCACCGTCCACGATCGTGTAGTTCAGTGATACGTGATGCCCATCGACCTGCCAACCCCACGGCGCTTTGCCACCGGGGTCGCCGTAGATCACGAAGTAGTAACGTGCGGGGTCACGCGGTCGTCCGGCCACTCCGGTGCCGTCCAGCGCCTCGTGGTCGGCAAGCGTCGATTCGAGCGACATGATCCCGGCCGCCTTCTCGCTCGCCCTGCCGCCGACGCTCACGTCGATAAGCCGCATCGCCGCCGCCCGGGCCGCCGGACTCATGTCCATCAGCGGAACGCCGGCGCGAACGTGAGGGCGGTAGTCCCACTCAAATCGCTGCTCGTTCCCGAACTCGAACTTGAGCCGGGTATCGTCGCCTATCGCCGTCGCCAACGCCTTCGCTGCTTCGGCCATCGCCGCGGCCGTTACAGGCGCCTTTGCGAGAGTCATATTCTCTGTCGTCGTCATATCGTCGCTCCCGTATCCGTCCCCTGGTTGGGTCGAGGGTTTCAGTCCCCATTCCCATCATGGGGTCCTGTTCAGGTTCGATAGTTCCGATCTAGCTCCAACTGCCGAATAGCGCTGTCGCCGTGCCGCCCTGTATCTGCGCTCGATCTCCATCCGAGATGCCCGGGATCTGGTCGATAATACGGCTGCCCTCGACATAGCCCCCGTAGCTCTGAATCCACGGGAAGTCGGTCCCCCACATCAACCGCTCGGCGCCGTACGCATCGATCAGGTCATGGACCATCGCCGGGGCCTCGTCGTCAGGCGAGCCCTGATTGGCCAGTCGGAAAAACCCGGACACCTTGATCCGGAGCTGTGGATGTTTTGCGAGGGCGAGAAACGCCTGCCATTCCGGATTCGAAGCGCCGGCGTTGTCTCCCGCCTTGAAACCGCCGAAGTGATCGATGATCGCCGGGGTGCCCGGAAACTCGGTCAAAAGGCCGTCTATCTGATCAAAGTATGTCGACGACGCCATGAACCCGACCGGCACGCCAAGTTCCCCGGCTTTCTGATAAATCGCCTTGCCTGAGTCGTCGTCCATGTGCTGCATCTGACACTCAGGACAGACCTTGAAATGCTCGGTCCGCTCGGCGGGGCTGAGGTCAAGGTGCTCGATCACCCCGTAGACCCACATCGCAGGATTGAAACGGACACCGCGGTAGCCCTGATCGGACACCAGTCGGTCAAGCTGGTCGACGGCGTCGGCGCGTTGCGGATTGATCAGCGCCATGCCCTTAAACCTGTCCGGGTGCGCAGCGATCGCCTCGTTCACGTAGGTGTGGTCGAAGCCGTGGAAGACCGGCTGGACGATCACCGCTCCGTCGACCTCCGCCTCGTCCATGAGCGAGAGCAACCGGCCGACATCGCCCGGCACGTTAGGCTCGCGTCCGGGCGGCATCGGGTAACGCTTATCGTCGAGAGCCCAGACGTGCAGATGCGAATCTATTTTGGCCAATCTGAGTCTCTCTCCGGTACCTGATCATCTGAGGTGAATGGCCGCTATGGTACATTCCGGCGGCCAATCGTGAACTCCCCTTCGTAAGCGCTCTCCGGAGGCCACATGATCAAGCTCGGACTCCAGTCCCTCTCGTACCGGGACACCTTCATAGCCGGCGATATAGACATGTTCGGCTTCCTTCAGCGGGCGGCTGACCTGAAGTTGGACGGCGTGGACCTGCACTACACGCATTTTGAATCGACCGGCGACGCCTACCTGGAACGCATCAGGCGGTTCTGTCTCCGCAACGGCCTACATCTGTCTTACATCGGGGTATCGAACGACTTCGGGAAGTCAGGCGAAGAGTTAGAGAAGCAGAAAAGTCTCGTCAAGGAGTGGGTTGACGTCGCCGCGCGCATGGGCATCCCGATGGTCCGCAACTTCGGCGCATGGCTTCCCGAGGGTGAACCGGAAGAGGACGTATGGGCGCGGCTGATCGGCGCACAAAAAGAGGTCACCGCTTATGCCCGCTCGAAGGGCGTCCTGATCGGCCTCCACAACCACAATCACGGTTGTGTGCCGGCCACGGGCGAGCAGACTCTTCGGCTACTGGACGCCGTGGGGGACGACTACTACACGCACATCCTGGACGTCGGCCAGTACCGCGGGTCGCCCGGGGCGTCCGGCGCTCGCGGCGAGCCTGATCCCGCATACGATTTCTACGGATCGATCGCCGCCTCTGCCCCGCGTGCGGTGCATGTGCGAGCCAAGATCTATCGCATCGCGTCCGGCGAAGAGAAGTGGCTCGACTACGACAGGATCATGCCGATCATCCGGGACGTCGGGTTCAACGGATGGATGTCGATCGTGTTTGAGGGTCAGGATGAACTGGACGAGCCGGCCGCCGTCCCGTTGGCCGTCACATACATCCGGTCGATGCTCGCCAAGTACGAGTTGTAACCGTCAGATCGGGGCGTGTCGCCTGCCGGGGATCGTTCGTACGGGCCCGTGCGATGGTATGGGCCACCCGTCAATCAACCGGAGTAATACATGACACGGATGAGAAATAACTACGTCCGGGAAAAGTTGCGTCGTGGGGAGCCATCGCTCGGCGCCTTCCTTGGGCTTGAAAGCCCGAATGTGGCCGAGTTGTTCGGTCATCACGGCTTCGAATGGTTGTTGATAGAGACGGAACACAACGGTCTCGACGCCGCCGAGGTCGAAACGATGGTCCGGGCCATCGAGACGACCGATGCGATACCTCTCGTCCGAGTTCCTTCCCACGATCACGTCCCGATCCAGAGGGCGCTCGACATCGGAGCGCTCGGCGTCAAGGTTCCAATGATCCGGACCGCCGGAGAGGCCGAAGCGATCGTGAAGATGACGCGCTACCCGCCGGCGGGAACCCGTAGTTGGGGTCCGATGCGCGCCACCGGGTACACGGCACACGAATCCGACTATTTCGAGCGTGCCAACGACAACATGCTGGTGACCTTCATCCTCGAAACGGTTGAGGGGGTCGAGAACCTTGAGGAGATTTGCTCGGTGCCCGGCGTGGACGCCATCTCCATCGGCCCGGCAGACCTCGGCGCCGCACTGGGGTACGACCCGCTTGTGCGGACACACCCCGATATCGAAGCCGTCGCGCAAAAGATGATCGAAGTCGGCAAAAAGACCGGCGTGGCGATGGGCATCAGCGCACGCACCGGAGCCGATATACAGACTCGCCTGGATCAGGGGTTCCTGATGATCAACTACGGCGCCGATTACGCACTACTGGCGGCGCTCGCCAGTGAAGGCGCCCAAACCTTCCGGAACGCCGTTTCGTCCGACTAACCCGCCAGCCACGTGTCATCCCGAGCTCTTCCCCGGAAGAAAGAGAGCTTCACCGCGCGGCCCGCCGTCAACAAGATGCGAGGGGCGGGCATACTCCGCCCTTGGATGGGCCGCCGCCCACCGGTACGCGTGACCGCACACTCATCCGCCGACGCACATCACGACCTACATGTCATTCCGAGTCCGCAGACGAGGAATCTCCTGACCGGCACTCCAACTCGTTCGCGCCCATCATCCTCGTGGGCACGCCTGGCGATGCGCACGAGGGCGAACCGCTGCCCGCCCCTGCGCTACCGTCCGCCCCACCGGGAACCGGAGTCACGGGCCACACCAATCACGCGAAAGAGGCCCGGTCATCTCGACCGGGCCTCTTTGCTGGCTTCCTTGAGAGGAGACTAGGCCTTGGTCGCCCAGAAGATGTCGCCGATCTCCTGGAGCGCAGCTTTGAAAGCGACCGCTGTGTCCATGTTGACGTGTATCTTGACCTGCGAGCCAAGCTGGCAAGCCTTCCACACCTTCTCGTGGAGGTCCGGGTACTTCTCGAGGTGCGGCGGCTTGAAGTAGTCCGTCCAGATGACGAGGATGTCGTCTTTCGCCTTCGTTGCGTGCTCTTCTTTGACGAGGATCTGACGGACTCGGGTGTTCTGCGCTGCGAGATCGTTCTTGCCGTCACCCTCCAGCAGCAACTCGGTCATGCGGATGCAGGTCTGCGCTGCCTCAAGTGCGGCGGCCGGATCATAGATGCCACAAGGCACGTCACAGTGAGCGCTCACTGTTGCGCGCGGGCGGATTTGGTCGACGAGATTCGTGATCAAAGACATAAATAAGCCTCCATGGCGGCCGATACCCGTGCGCCAGCGGTGCGAGGGCGGGTCCGTTCAACGAGCGTGGATCGAAAATGCGCGGTAAATCTAACACACATGCAACGTCCGTTCCGGCGCTCCTTGCCCCGTTGGAGGCGGCATGTTGAAACGCCTCTGGCGTCGGCTGGCGGGGCGAGCGCTCGGCCTCCAGATCGTGGTGTCCGGCAACAGCATGAAACCGACGTTCTCAGACGGCGACCGCGCCGTTGTCGAACCGCGGCGATATCGAAACGGAGACCCGACGCGATTTGATGTCGTCGTAGTCCGTCCTCCCGGTGTCGACAGAGAGGACCTCAAGCGAATCGTCGGCCTCCCGGGCGAGCTGGTTGAGGTGAGAGAAGGCCGACTTTGGATCGACGGGAGTGTAATCGACGAACCACACCTTCCGGGACCGATGCCGGCCGACTGGCTTCACACATGGGCGACCCGCGAACGCGAGTACGTTGTTCTGAGCGATAACCGCGCCGCGCCCGGGGCTACAGATAGCCGCCGATATGGACCCGTAAGCCGGACCGCCATCGTCGGCCCGGTCACCCGCCGCGCCTGAACTCGCTCCATGAAAGTCCGGGGCGACCAACGGGTAGCGGGGTCGACCCGGCTTGTTTATGCTTCCGCCGGGCTGGCACCCCGGTCCGCCGGTCCAAATTTTCACCACATGCAGCGCACATCGTTTGCGCACATTGGGAGCGCATATTGGGCAGGTTTTACGACGAGGGAATCATCCCGGACGAGTTGCGGCGGGACTACGACGTGTACGAGCGAATCGCGCGACTCGGCGTGGAGCTCGGAACTTTTGAGGACAACGTCGTCTCGCTCGCGGGCGCCAACATCCCGGGCGCGGTGATCCACGAAAGCGGTCTCGTATATCTCTCCGGCATGGTCGCCGGAGCGCGGCCGATGAACGACGACGGCGATCGCGTAAAGCACGGACAGGACGCGGGGGCGGAGATCGCCAACGGTCATCTCAGGCGCTTGCACTGGGCGCTTTCCTGTGGAAGCGAGGGCGGCGACTTGAACGACGTGCTGTACACGGTGAAGGCGCTCGGGATGGTGGTTTCCACCGACGTTGAGTTCGGATCCGGCCCCGCCGTGGTCAACGGATTCTCCGGCCGCTGGCAGTCGGTGTACGGCGGGGCGATGAGCGAGTTCGCCGTCGACGGCGACGACCCGGGCGGCTACGCAGGCGTCCACGCCCGCACCGCCATCGGTGGCTTCACCGGTCGATTTTCGCTGGAGGCGGAGATCATCGTCGCCATACCGCCTGCGCTCGCTGCGGCGATCATCCGAAATCGCGGATGGGTGTTCCCGCTCCCGCCGGCTATGCTCGAAAAGGCCCGCGCCACTCGCGGCTGACACCGGACAGCACGTCCGGCCATTCATCAAATCGACAGGAGCCCTATGTACGTAGGAACACAGGTCGGCGCACGCGACGACACCGACTTCGAGTCGTGGGCGCAGCTCGGCCTGAAGAACGTCTGCGTTGACCCCGCAGGCAATCCCCACGACTGGACGCTCCAGACGCTGAAGGACCATCGTGAGAAGGTCGAGTCGTTCGGGCTCTCGCTTGACATGGTCCAGCTGCCGCTCAGTTCCCGGCCGGTGGAAGAGAACGGGAGTCAGGCCGTGAT
>JAQBUX010000076.1 GCA_027623795.1 Chloroflexota bacterium | reverse complement strand
GCGTCGCTGGATTCCCACCTGCGTGGGAATGACGGTATTCCGCCGCTCGGTGTTCGCCGGGTATACGGCCGGAAGCTCGCGCCACCCCTGCTAGATCGCGAGCCCGTTCGGCCGGGGACCAGACACACCTGACGCACCTATTTGAAGATGTTTTTGATCTTCTGAAAGATCCCGCCACCGGAGCCAGAACGCCACTTGTCGAAACTCGCCTGCGCGGAACTTGAGCGTGAGAGCCTGTTTTTCCGTTCTTTCATATAGTCGCGGATGTGTTTCTCCTCGCCCTTGTCGAGCCAGTAACCCTCTTCGTCCGGGCATCGCTCGATATCGAGCGGCCACCCGCGATACCGGAACCCCAGCATCTTCTTGCCACAGTGCGGACAGTCGTGGTCCACCTCGCGGTCCCCGAAATGAATCGTGCCTTTCGGGATTTCGTGATCGAACACCTGATCCTCTAGTTCTGCGAGCTGATCGTGGTCCAGGTATTCGCCATCGCACACGGGACAGCGGTCGACCTCAAGTCCTCGAAGTTTGGCGTGCTGGAGTTCAGTTCCTTCAACGGGGCACTTCAAAAGAATTACCTTCAAGCTGGCGGCTGGCGGGATGACGGAGGCGGTATTGCGATAAGAGGGGGAACTCCCCTCGCTTCACGGCAGACACCGTCACGTGTATCGGCCGAGTCTATCTGCAAACTTATAATACGGCCGCTAATCTTGGATGGGATTCCCGTACCCGTCCCAGCGAACAATACAGGACGGTTGCGAACGGAGACCCGATGGGCGTTTACGAAGACCTTGGCGTCACGCCGATCATCAACGCGTCGGGGTCGGTCACACGCCTCGGCGGAGCGCCGATGCCCCGGGCCGTGCTCGACGCTATGACGGAAGCGGCTGCGAGCGCGGTACCGATCGAGAGGCTTCAGGGGCGGGCATCCGTCGAGATCGCAAACGCAACCGGCGTGGAGGCTGGCCTGGTGACGGCAGGCGCGGCATCGGCGTTGACACTTGGCGCGGCCGCGATCATGACCGGTTGGGATCGCGGCCGGATGGAGTCCCTTCCTCAGACCGACAAGTTCCCAAACGAGTTCGTCGTAGCCCGGGAGCAACGGTCGGGCTACGACCACGCCGTGCGAGCTGCCGGGGCGCGGCTCGTCGAGGTCGGTTTCAACGAGATCGTGCCCGGCGCCGGGGTTCGTCGCACCGAGTCGTGGGAGTACGAAGCCGCGTTCGGCCCCAACACCGCAGGCGTTCTGTACGTCTACACGCCGGACTCAGCGCCACCGCTCGTCGAAGTCGTCGCCCGCGCCCACAAACACGGATTGCCCGTTCTGGTAGACGCGGCCGCCGAACTACCCCCGAGATCGAACCTGGTGGACATCCCGGCTACCGGAGCGGACCTCGTAGCCTTTAGTGGCGGCAAATCGATCCGCGGGCCACAGTCCACCGGGATTCTCGCCGGACGCAGAGAGCTGGTCGGACCGGCGTTCGCGCAGCTCGTCGATATGGACGACCACCCGTCGCTGTGGGACCCACCAGCCGAGTTGATCGATTTCGAACGGTTCGACGGCGGTCCGCCGCGCCACGGCGTGGGGCGCGCCCACAAGGTGTCCAAGGAGGAGATCGTCGGTCTGCTAACCGCCCTGAAGTTGTTCGCCGCCGGGGCGTACGACGAGGAGGTCGCCGGATACCTCCCGAGGCTTGAGCGGCTCGCGGCAGCTTTAGATGGAGCGCCGGTGAACTGCACCATCCACGACAGTGGGGACGGGGAGTCGTTCCCGATTTTGGACATTACTGTCGATGAATCACAAGCGGGACGAAACGCCTTTGACGTATGCCGGTCCCTGCGGAATGGAACGCCACCGGTGTACGTGGGCCACGGGAAACTGGCGCAGGGGACGCTCGTCGTGAATCCGCTCCACCTGGACGATGCCACAGCGGACACGCTGGCCCGCCGCGTCCGCGAGGAACTGGGCGCGGATTGAGGACGTACGCCTGCAAATAAGCGATTGGGCGGAATTCATCCAGTCGCCCCACGCGAATGCCTGGAACTGACGGGTAGGTCCTGGAGGGTCGGATCGGTGAGAAGGGCTTGGACCGTGCTGACGGTCGCTTTGTTCAGCCTGACGGCCGCTTGCTCCTCCGGTGCAAACGTCGCCGACACGCCACTGCCCGTAATTGGTCAGGCGGGCCCAGTTCCGACTTCACCGGTGCCGTCGGCCGTCATAGCGACTCCTAATATCGAGCCCACCCCAACCGGGGGTCCAGACCTATCCGCCACCGTCACCGCCTGGTTCTCCGAGAACGAACCGCCTTACAACTTCCTGCAATCACAACGTCTGAGTCTCTTTTCTGGAGTGCGGGAAATCTGGCCGGCTGGTATGGCTCGGGCTGGAATCAGGAAACCCAGCAACTCACGTTCGAGGTCACTACCGCCAGGTCGAAGGCCCTTGTTGAGGAGCGAGCTGCCCAACTCGGCATCCCCGGGAATCTGCTTTCTATACAAAGTACGGGAACAGGTCCGTCTGGACGATCCACCGGTGCTAACGCGATCAGAGCCCGGGATATCGTTGACGCTCGAGATTCCCGACTCGATCTCGATTGGGGACCCCGTCACGTTTGAGGTCGTGCTCAAGAACACGTCGGACCGGTCGATCGAAGTCGAGGTCAGCAGTCCTCCGACCGTGGACGTAGTTGTACTGTCGACCGGTGGCGAGCAGATATGGCGGCACCAACCCCCATTGAACGTAGGCACAGGCGGGTCGGTCGAGATACCTGCCAGCGCTGTTTCAACGTTCGATGTACTGTGGAATCAGTTGGACGACGACGGATTCGCTTCGCCACCCGGACCGTATCTCGTTCGTGGTTTCGCCCACATCAGCGAGAACGGGCTGGGCCGATCCGCACCCATCAACCTCGCAACCGCCGCGGTCCCGTTCACTCTGACCGACGCGCCCTAACCGTCCGACAGCCTTATCCCGCCGACCAACACCTCTACTTCCGCGAGATCGGACGTCGACAGCACCCAGTCCCCTGCTGCGCCGGTTTCGATTATCTGGGCCGGCGATTTCGCGCCGCAGATCGTCGCCGTCACCGCAGGATGCGCCTGCGTCCAGGCGACCGCCAGTTGGACGAGGCTGCGACCGTGATCGGCTGCCCAGCCCTTCAACCGCTGGGTCACGTCGTGAGCCGCCTGCATGTTCTCGGCGTTGAACGATCTGTGTCCGGCACGCGTATCGCCCTCTACTGTGAACACGTGGTCAGGCCCGTACTTGCCGGACAGAAGGCCCTTCGCCAGCGGCGCGTACACCATCGTGCCGACGCCGTTCTCAAGGCAGAACGGGAAAAGTTCTTCCTCCGATTCCCGGAACAGCATCGAGTATCTTGGCTGGTGGCTCACGATGGGCGCGTACTGCATCGCTTCCGCCGTCTGCGCCGCGCTGAAGTTGGAGAGACCGATGTGGCCGATCTTGCCCTGATCCCGGAGTTTCACAAGCTCGCCGAGGGTCTCCTCGATCGGCCATTGCGGCTTCGGGCGGTGCAGCTGATACAGGTCGATGTGGTCCGTCCGCAACATGCGCAGGCTGTTCTCGAACGCTTCCGCGATGTGCTCCTTCGACTGGTCGCCGGACAGCTTGGTCGCAAGGAACACCTGGTCGCGCTTACCAACGAGCGCCTTGCCGGTGATCTCCTCACTTGTGGCGTACCCCTCGGCCGTATCGAAGAAGGTCACCCCGGCGTCGATCGCGGCGTGCGCCGTGGCGATCGCCTCGCTCTCCTCGATCGGGCCCATTCGCCCGCCGAGTTCCATCGCACCAAAGCAGATGGCGGACACATCAGGACCGTCTTTGCCAAGCCGTTTCATTCGCATCGGGCTATCTGCTCCTTGATTTCTCTCATCACTAGAACGCACCGTCGGACGAGCTAATGTGGCTCCAGGCGGCGTACTTCGGGAATCTCTCACGCTTAGGTCGTACGTCAAGCGTCACAACATCGTAGGGTCGTATTGCGATCCTCCCGAGGACGGGGCAAGCCCCGCCCCTACAACGTCATCACACACTGAGTGTCCGGCAGGGGACGCGATCGTCTTCTAAGGCAATGCGTAGGGGCGGATTGGTATCCGCCCTCGGGTCGATACCAATCGACCCCTACACATCGTGCATTCCTAGCCCGTTGTGATATCCCAAACATGTGACGGCACTGCCCGAATTAGCCGTCCGGCACGAGGATTCGGCCTCACCGGGCACGCTCCCACCGCCCGAAAACCGCCGTTCTACCCGCCAGCCATCTCCCGCTGCATCTGCGCCAGCCCCATCGGCCCGAGGTCCAGCGCCCGATTGTGCCACGCCTTCAGGTCAAACGCTGCGCCGGCGTTCAACTTCGCCTGCTCGCGTGCCGCAAGCCAGTGCCGCTCGCCGACCTTGTAGCTGATGGCCTGCCCCGGCATGCCGAGGTAACGGTCGATCTCGCTCACCATGAACTCCGGGCCAAAGGGCGAGGTCGGCTGCATGAACGCCAGGGCCAGGTCTGGCGTCCACACCTCGCCCGGGTGGAAGCTCGAATCTTCGGGAATTCGGAGACCGAGGTGCATGCCGATGTCTACGACCACGCGTTGGGACCGGAACAGCTGTGATCCAAGCATGCCCAGGTAGTAGTCCGGGTTGTCCAAGTAGCCCAGCTCGCCCATCAGCCGTTCGGCGTACAGCCCCCAGCCCTCGACATACCCGGAGGTGCCCGCCGCTAGCTTCTGGAAACGGGACAGGTGTTCGCCAAGACTGACCGTCGTGGCGATCTGGAAATGATGGCCGGGCACGCCCTCGTGGTAGACGATAGACACCTCGCCCCAGAGCGGAAACCTTTCCTTGCCCTCCGGAACCGGATACCAGGTTCTGCCGGGGCGCGAGAAGTCTTCCGACGGGCCCGTGTAGTACATCGCGAGGGCTCCGCCCGGAGGCGCGATCATCACCTCGACCGTTTTGACCGGGTCGCCGATATCGAAATGCGTGCCGTCCAACTCGTCTATGGTCCGGTCCTGCAGGTCCTGCATCCAAACCCGAAACGCCTCGACGCCCTGGATAGACCGTTTTGGGTCCTCGTCGAGAAGTTTCTTGGCGTCGTGAAACGTTCCGCCCGGCACGATTTTGTCCGCCGTGGCGGCTAGCTCTGACTCGGCCCAGCGCACCTGTTCCCAGCCCCATGCGTAGGTCTCCTCGAAATCGACCTGTGCACCGAGGTAGGAGCGTGAGCTCAACTCGTACCGCTCGCGGCCGACCCCGTCGCGGTCCGGCGTGGCGTTGATGTGGTCGTCGGCGAGGAAAGCGCCGAAACCGGCGAACGCGGTTGAGGCGTCGCGGGCCGAGTTCGTTAGCAGCTCGCGGAGCGCCCCGTCGCCGATTTGTGTCGCGTCGTATGCCGTCACGAGTCCGTCGAAGAACGACGGGCTGCCGCCCTGCCCGCCGTAGACCTTTGCCTGCTCGATGACGCCGAGCACCTGGCGGCGTGTCGTCGTTTCGCCCCGCGCCACCCCGGCCTCCAGCGTCTCCCGGTAGGTCTCCAGCGCGAATCGCACTTTCGACATCCTGGCGGCGATGTTGTCCCAGTCCTCACGTGACTCACGGGGCATGAGGTCAAATATCTGCCGGGCGCCCTGGAACGGGCTGTGCAGGATGTTCATGCCCCGGTACTGCTCGCCGGCCTCGTAGGATTCGAGCCCGATCTCGATCTCCTCTGTCATCACATCCCGGGCGATCCTGTCACGTTCGCCCTCGGATTCGGCGGCCCCCAACTCGGCCAGCGTTCGACGGTCTAGCTCGGCCTGTGCGGCGTGGCCGGCGGGAGAGTTGTCAGGCATCTCGGTCTCGTGGCCGGGCACACCGAAATAGGTCGCCAGGGTCGGGTGCATCTCGGCAAGTTGGTCGATGTAACGGTCCGCGATGTCAAAGATTCGCGACAAGTTGAGCCTCCGAATGGCGTGGCGAAATGGCGAGAGGTCTGTCCGGCCCGATCACGGCCGGTCGACTCCGAAACCGCCTGGTTAGCTTCCAAGATAATCGAGGGCGGCCCGGGCGAAGATCTCCACGCCGAGAGGCAGACACTCCTCGTCGAAAACGAATCGGGCGTTGTGGTGGGGAGGCCGTTCGGGATCGCCGGCCCCGAGAAGGAAGTAGCAGCCAGGAGCGCGGTTGATGAACTCGGCCATATCGTCGCCCACGGGAACTTCTTCGTGCGCGCCAACGTTCACAACGCCGTTCGCGTTCCGCGCTATTCCGGCCACCCATGATGCGACTTCGGGGTCGTTCACGACGGGCGGTGCGCCGTTAAGCAGGCGGAAATCTGCGCTACCGCGCATCGATGCGGCGACGCCTTTCGCTATTCGTTCCACGGCTGCGATTATCTGTCCACGTATGTCCGCCGTGAAGGCGCGTATCGTGCCCCTGATGGTCACGAAGTCAGCGATCACGTTCGGAGCGGTCCCACCGATCACCTGACCGAAGGTGACGACGCCCATAGAGTTTGGAGCGATCTCACGGCTGACGACCATCTGTAACGCCGATATCACCTGCGCGGATATGGCTACCGGATCGATCGCCGTGTGGGGCAGCGCTCCGTGGCCTCCCTTGCCGGTGACGAGCAGCTCGAACTGGTCGGCGCTGGCGAACACGGTGCCCTCGTTCACGCCGACGAATCCGGTCTCGTACTGGTTCCACAGGTGCAACCCGATGACGCGGTCGGGAACGTGGTCCGCCATGACGTTGTCGGCGATCATCGCCTTTGCGCCTTCGACGAACTCCTCGGCGGGTTGAAAAACGAACACGAGCTTTCCCGAAAGTTCGTCGGCTCTCCGCGCGAGTAGTTCGGCGGCGCCGAGGGCCATCGTGATGTGGCCGTCGTGGCCACAGGCGTGCATGGCGCCGTTTGTCGACGCGAACGGCAGCCCGCTCAACTCCGCCACCGGAAGTGCGTCGATGTCCGCCCGGATCATCAGCGTCGGGCCTGCACGACCGGTGTCCAGCACGCCGACCACGCCGGTGCCACCGACCTCCGCCTTGACGTTGAGTCCGGCGGCGTTCAGCCGCTCAGCGATGATGCCGGCTGTGCGCGTTTCATAGAAGCCCAGTTCAGGGTTTTCGTGAAGATCGCGCCGTAGCTCTATCAAACCCGGGAGCGCTTTTCCGACCTGTTCCGTGACGGCGTCAGGCATTGCGGTTCGGCTCCATTCAGGCTCGCTTGTGCAACGGTAAAAACGGGATACGAAAACGGTGCCGGAGTCTACCACGGGACCCGAAGTATCCTGTCCCTCAAAGCACTTTTACGCCCCGAAGATACAATCATCCCAAATGGCTCGCCTCCCGATCTTCCCCCTCAACATCGTCCTCTTCCCGGGCTACAAACTGCCGCTCCGGATCTTCGAGCCAAGGTATCGGCGGATGCTCGACGACTGCCTTGCATCGGACGGACGGTTCTGTGTCGCGCTCATCAAAGAGGGCGTTGAGGTCGGCGGCGAGGCGACTCCGCGCGAGATCGCGACGGTCGCACGCATCGAGGAGGTCGGTGATCGGACCGCAGAGATCGTCCCGGTAACGACCATAGGCGAATACCGGGTCCGGATCGGCGAGCTCGACCGCACACTCCCCTACCTCGTCGGCGAGGTCGAGCGGATGGTTGAACCCGAGACTACGGAACTGGACCCGGAGCTGGAGGCGCGCGCCAGGACGGCGACGACGCGGTTGGCGCGCGCGATGCTCATGCAGATCAGGGGCGAGTGGCGAGCCGCGCCTGACCTGCCCGCGGATCCCGCAGAGCTCGGATACCGGATGGGTACCCTGCTGGCGGACCGGCCGACCGCGGCACAGCGCGTGTTGGAGGCGCCGACGGTGTCGGAGCGACTCCGGCACGCCACCCCGGCGATCGAGGCCGCGGCCGGCAGGTTCGAGGCGGCGCTCCTGGAGCGAGGCGCGGCCGACCACCGGCGCGGCATGTACCGCAACTAGGTCGCTATCGATATCCGGTACTCGCCGCCTCTCCCTTTTCGGGGGTATACATCGGGGGAGAGCCTGCCCCGTACGCGATACGGCGGTTGGGAGCCTGCCCTGAGCGAAGCCGAACGGGTAAGTGAGACCGCCAGCACGTCGACTTTGGAACGCACGAGGGGAAACACGCGAACGCGGCCCAGACGCGAGAACGCCGACGTGTTGTCCTGAAGAGAACCACGCACCGGCGTCCGCCAGAATCGAAGTCTGGGGTTTTAGCCCCCCGATTTTAATCCCCGGCAGCCGCCCGCATGTGGCCTTTGCCGTCGAGGAACTCAGCCAGCCTGGCGATTCCGTCGCGGTTCTTGTCCGGCGTCTCGTAGGCGAAACAGAGGCGTGCGCAGTTCTGACCGTCGCCGTTCGGGGCGAAATTCGATCCCGGCAGGTAGCCAACGCCGGCGTCGAACGCCTCGTCGACAAGCTCGTTCATCGGCGTGCCCTCGGGCATCGTCAGCCAGAGGTAGCAACCGCCCTGCGGGATGGTCCAGGAAGCGCCTGTGCCGCCGAAGTTCTCGCCAAGGGAGGCCATCATTGCGTTGGCCTTGCCGCCGAGCGATTCCGCCAGGTCGTCCTTGTGGTCTTGCAGGTGCTCGGTCAGGTAGCCCTCGACCGCCAGCGACGCAAAGTGGTTCGCCGTGCCGGAACTTCGGAACCCGACGGCGCGACTCGTCACCTCTTCCGGGGCGATGAAGTAACCGAGGCGGAGACCCGGCACAAGCAGCTTCGAATACGACGCCACATGCATCACCATGCCCGTCGTGTCCAGCGAGGCGAAGGCTTCTTGAGCCTTGCCGTCGAACCGGAGGTCGACGTAGCAATCGTCCTCAAGGATGGGCAATTCATGCCGGTGGCAGATCTCGATGATCTGCTGACGACGCTCGGTCGGCAACGTGGACCCTGTCGGGTTCTGGTGCTCCGGGATGGTGTACAGGAATTTGGGCTTCTGGCCCTTCGCCGTTAAGTCCTTAATTAGCTCGTCGAGCGCCTCGGGGATGATCCCCAGGTCGTCGATCGGCGTCCCTACCACGTTGACGCCGTGCGTCTTCAACTGATGGAGCGTTCCGACGTAAACGTACTGCTCGGTGATCACAGTGTCGCCGGGGTCTGACAGCGCGTGGATGAGGACGTAGTTCGCCTCGCCTGATCCCGCCGTCATGAACACCTGGTCCGGCGTGACGTTGATACCACGGTCGTCGGCAAGTTTTTGCGCCGTAAACTCACGGAGCGCGGCGTTGCCGTTCCGCTCCGTGTAGTAAACGAGGTCATGTCCCTCTCGCTCGAGGCCCTTCTTCAACCCCTCCACAAGTCCGTCGAACGGGACCGCCTCGGGCGGCGGGTATGCGACCGCGAAGTCGTAGGTTGCGTGCCTTGGATGGGACACCGCCGTCTCGCGAGACCGCGCGGAAAACTTTCCTTCGTAGCTGAACGTCGTGGTCATTCAGTAGTAACTCCTGGGAAGGCCCGGCCCCGGTGTAATGACTTCGAAAAATTGCGGCAGTTGCGCCCGTGCACGCTCTGAAGATTATCAGGGGCGCCAGATGAACCGCCCGAGTTTAGTACCGTGTCCGGCCGCTTACAACTTGTGACCGTCCTCTGTGCCTCGCGGCATGCGGCGCGGACACGAGCGCTCCCTTAGAACGCAAAACGGGCCGCCGGAAGGCGGCCCGCTCGTTTTTACGTCAAACCGTTCCCGGGACAGATCAGTCCGCGGGCGCCGCGTGAAGCATTCCGTTGTCGTCGAGTATCTGCGCCAGGAGCGCCATGCCCTCGCGGTTTTTCTCCGGCGACTCGTAGCCGAAGCACAGGCGGGCGTAGTTCTCGCCATCGCCGTTCGGGGCGAAGATCGAACCGGCCTGGTAGCCGACGCCGGCGTCGAAGGCCTTGTCACGCAGTCCGGTCATGTCTGTCCCGAGCGGCATCTCGAGCCACGTGTAGCAACCGCCCTCGGGCTCGCTCAACTTCGCGCCGGTGCCGCCAAAGTGCTCGCCGAACGACGACACCATCGCGTCTCGCTTTGCATGAAGCGCGGCTGACTGGTTGGCCTTGTGCTCCTGCATGTGATTCCGCAGGAAGCCCTCGACGGCCAGCGATGTGAAGTGGTTGGCCGTACTGGAGCTGCGGAATCCGATTGCGCGCTCCCGCACCTCTTTGCTCGCCACGAAATAGCCGAGCCGGAGGCCCGGCAACAGCAGCTTGGAGTAGGAAGCTACGTGGGACACCATGCCCGAGTCGTCGATCGCCCGGAACGATTCCTGGGTTTCGCCGAGGAAGCGAAGGTCGACGTAGCAGTCGTCTTCGATGATGGGAATCCCGTGGTTGTGACAGATGTCAACGATCTGCCTGCGTCGCGATGTCGGCAGTGTGGAACCGGTCGGGTTCTGGTGCTCCGGAATGGTGTAAAGGAGCCTGGGTTTGTTGCCGGCATTCGTGAGGCTGGTGAACAGCTCGTCCAGCGCCTCCGGGATCAGCCCGTCGTCATCGATCGGCGCACCGACGATGTTGCACTGAGCGCCGCGCAACTGGCCGAGGGTGCCGCTGTACACGAAACGCTCCGTCACGACCGTGGAACCCGGGTCGGTAAGCGCCTGGATCAGGCAGAAGTTCGCTTCACCGGACCCGGCGCAGAGAAAAACGTCCTCCGGGTCCACCGTGAATCCCCGGTCGTCTGACAACTTCTGGGCCGTGAACTCGCGCAGGGCCAGGTTGCCGTTCGAGTCCGGGTAGTAGACGAGGTCATGTCCCTCGCGCTTCAGACCGTCCATCAGTCCTTCGAGGAGGCCGTCGAGCGGCGCGGTCTCGGGCGGCGGATACGCGGTGCCGAAGTCGTACTTCGCGTGGGCCGGATTGACGGTC
>JAQBUX010000075.1 GCA_027623795.1 Chloroflexota bacterium | reverse complement strand
GGGCGCGCTTGAGGCGGGACTCGATCAGGCGGTCGCGCTGCTGAAACCGGGCGGACGGCTGGCCGTCATCGCCTACCACTCTCTTGAAGACAGGATCGTCAAGAATCTTTTCCGGCGTGAGGCGAGTGACTGCATATGCCCCCCGGAGCGTCCCATCTGTGATTGCGGTCACACCGCCTCGCTGCGGTTGGTGGCCAGACGTGTCGTCAAGCCGTCGCGGGCCGAGGTCGACGCGAACCCTCGGAGCCGGAGCGCCAGGCTCAGGGCGGCGGAACGATTATGAGAGGGCTTTTGAGACCGCGCCGCAAACGGCCTCCAGATACGTGGCCCGGGGGCGACGGAGCGACGGGGAGCGGAGAGACCGGGCAATCGGGCAACAGATATCTGACGGGGACACGCAAATGATCCAGGAAGACTACAGAGCGGCTATCGACGTCGGCACGACAAAGGTCGTGACCATAATCGGACGCGAACGGCCCGATGGGTCGGTGGAGATCGCCGGCATCGGTGTAACGCCGTGCAACGGCCTGAGCAAAGGCATGGTCCGCGACGACGCGGCGACCACGGAATCCATACGGGCGTCCGTGAGCGAGGCCTCCCGGCAGGCTGGCCTCCCGATCAAGTCGGGATACGTCGGGCTTTCAGGCAGCCACATCGAATCCGCGAACCGTTGGGACCTTGTCCACGAGAGTTCGGCCGAGAGCGTAATCACCCAGGAGGACCTGGATGCTGCGCTCGGTACGGTCTGGGACCTTGCGGCGGAGGGCGGAGGGCAGCTTCTCCACGTCATCCCTCGCGGTTACGCCCTGGACAACCGTCATCTGGTTCGGACACCTCTTGGCATGCACGCCCGCGAGATCCACGCCCACACACACGTCGTGAAGGGCGACACGCAGAGCATCGAACGTCTCCGCTCCGCGGTACAGGCGGCGGGTATTCACGTGGCCGAACTGATCGTGGAGCCGATCGCGTCCGCGGAAGCTGCGCTCACGACGACGGAGCGAGACGAAGGCGTCGTTCTACTCGACATCGGCGGCGGCACGACAGACATCGCGGTGTTCGCCGGCGGCCAGATCGTACACAGCGCAGTTTTGCCGGTGGGTGGATGGCAGTTCACCAACGACCTTGTGATGGCGTTCACGGCTTCGTTCGAGGAAGCCGAGGCGCTCAAACGGAGCGCCGGCTCGGTCACGCCGGAGATCGCCAGCATGCGTGATGAGCTGACGATCAACACCCTCGCCGAGGGGGTCGACGGCCCGATCTCGTTCACGAAGCGGGAGTTGGGCCAGCTCCTGAAAGAGCGCGCGCATGAGCTGTTCCGGCTGGTCAAAGGCAAGTTGAACACGCCGCACCTGGCACAGGTCCCGATAGACCGAATCGTGCTCACCGGCGGCGGAGCGAAGCTCGACGGGATGCAGGCGTTAGCCCGCTACGTCTTCCAGGGCCGCGTCCGCACAGCGTCGCCGAGACCGCTTGCCGGGCTCGACGAGCAGTACCAGGACCCGGCCTACAGCGCCGGCATCGGGATGCTGTTGTGGGGATTGCGAAACCTTCCGCGTGGTTCGCACCTCGGCGCCCCCAGCGCCAGCGGCCCAATGGTTGTTGGAGGCGAACGTCGCTGGTACGGCGCCTTCACCGGATGGAGAAAGCGGGAAACGGCTTCCGAAGAGGACTCGGAACGAGAGACCAGCCGTGCCCGTGAGGAAGTCTCCGTGTAAGCGGACCATGTCCGTCAAGGGGCCGTCAGGGCAGGGCCCGGACGGCATGGCAAATCACATCAACCCCCCGGCCGGGGTGTCGGCCAAAGACCACAACCAATATCAGGAACCAACGGACGAAATCGGACCCAGATCCGAGTGGCCGGCGGCCTGTCAATGCGTGCCAGGAGATTCCCGAGCATGGAAAGCAAAGTTGAAGCGACTCCCGAAAACATCGGGGTAGCGAAAATCAAGGTCGTGGGCGTGGGCGGGGGCGGATCGAACGCCGTGTCCAGGATGTACCGCGACCGTCTGCCTGAAGTTGAGTACATGACTATCAACACGGACGCCCAGGCGCTCGTGCGAAGTGATGTGCCGATCCGGCTCCGGATCGGTGACCAGACCGCTCGCGGGCTCGGCGTCGGAGGCGACCCGGAAAAGGGGCAGAACTGCGCCGAGGAGAACCGGGATGAAATCCGGGAGTTGCTGGAAGGCGCTGACATGGTTTTCATCGCCGCCGGGATGGGCGGCGGGACCGGAACGGGCGCCGCACCCATCGTGGCCGAAACGGCCCGCGAGATGGGAGCGCTTACGGTGGGCGTCGTGACCCGGCCGTTCGCGTTCGAGGGTCGACGCCGCGCGAAACACGCCGAGGAGGGCATCGCCCGTCTCAAGGACAAGGTCGACACCTTGATCACGATCCCCAACGACCGCCTGCTCATCATTTGCGATGAGGAGGTGACGATGGAGTCCGGGTTCAGGATGGCGGACAACATCCTGCGCCAGGGCATCCAGTCCATCGCCGAGCTCGTCACGGTGGCCGGCGAGATCAACCTGGACTTCGCAGACGTGAAGGCCGTGATGAGCAACGCCGGCCCGGCCTGGATGGCGATCGGCTCGGGCAGCGGTGATAATCGGGCGATCGAGGCCGCCGAAGAGGCGATCCAGAGCCCGTTGCTGGATGTCTCGCTCGAGGGCGCACGCGGCGTGATCTTCAACATCACTGGCGGAAGCGACCTGACGATCAACGAAGTTCACCAGGCCTCAGAGGTGATCTCCCAGGTGGTCGACCCCGAGGCCAACATCATCTTCGGCATGGTCACGGACATGAAGATGGAAAACGAGGTCAGGCTGACCATCATCGCAACCGGGTTCCCGGTTGAAGATGACTCGAGGAACCTGTCGGATTCCGAGCTAGTAACGCCGAGCGCCGCCGATCTCGACATCCCGCCGTTCCTTCGCCACCACCCGGCGGCGCGCCGCCGGATGCGGAGCAACGTTGCCGCGGCGGCGATGGACTAAATGACGAGCTGAACGCCCCGCCAGACACGGCGGCGCGTCGACACAAACCAGGAGGTCTCGAACAGCCCTCTGCCGATTGGCGGAGGGCTGTTCCGCGTCCGGCGTCCGAGTTGCGTAATTAGCGGCTCGCCAAGTCCGGTTCACGTTCAAATGTGGTAAAATTGAGTCCTCATTTCGGCCCCACCGGGTACGCACTTTCGGTTCCGGCCGGGGCTCGCTTGCATGTATCCAGAACGGCCGGGACAAGCCAATATTCTGTCTTGACACCCCCACAACAGTTGGTGCATGCTCTGCCCCTCACGCACGATATGTAGCGGTTATCGCCCGATAACACACCAGATAGTGCGTGGCCCTTCCCACAGGGGTTGGCGGATCAAAGCGGGAGGGTCGGAGCTCAAACGTGCAGTGCCCGTTTTGCGGCCATGACGACTCGAAGGTCATCGACTCACGGGAGTCTCCCGACGGGGTTCGACGGCGACGAGAGTGCATCGGTTGTGGACTGAGGTTCACGACCTACGAGCGGGTACATACCACTCCCCTCCTCGTCGCGAAGTCGGACGGCCGTCGTGAGCCGCTCTCGAAGGACAAACTTGAGCGGTCCGTCCGGATTGCTTGCGCCAAGCGCCCCTTAGAGGTTGGAGCGATTGGCAAGATAGTTACGGATATCGACACCGAGTTGCACCGTCTCGGCAAGGCTGAGGTAGAAAGCCGTGTCATCGGCGAGATGGTGATGGAGAGGCTGCGGGAGTTGGACCGCGTTGCGTACATACGCTACGCATCGGTGTACAGGGACTTCGAGGACCTGGACACCTTCGCCCAGGAGGTCGAGGCGCTCAGGGACGAGGCCTCGGATGGACCAAAGCCACAACTCAGGTTGATCGAAGACGATGTGCCGAGACTTGCCAACAGGGGCAGAAGACGACGAAGCCGCAGGGCGGCTTCAGGAAGCTGACGAGCCGCTCCCGGACATCGGGGGCGAGGGGAAAGGAGGATCCGATGCGAATATTGCGACGCCGGACTACCGGCTCGATTTTACGCCGGCGTTATCGGATCCTCGAGATTCCCGATGCGCCCGGCGGCCGAGGGCTTCCGAAGCTCTCGTAGGCGCTCCTAGACCTCGACGCGACCGTCTTTTCGGTTCGTGCCCGCGCCACGCCGCCCCACCTCATCAATTGCGTTCCTGTGCGTGTGGGAGCGCACCCCCAATCCCAGACCCATATTCAGATACAGGACTCGCGAATGAGCACGGAGATTAACCGCAACGGGCACAACCGGGACGACGCAACCCTCGCGACCACAGAGGCGCTTGCGACGTTGAAGGAACGCGGCCTGATCCAGAACATAACCGAAGCTGCGACCGCGCTCGGAATCGGCGGCGGTGCGGATAACGCCGACACCCGGTTCACGCCCGCCCAGGTTACCGATAACGCCGGCGTCGTCCTTGAAAAGCGGTATCTCGCCAAAGACAAGCACGGCCGGATCAAGGAGGATGCGCAGGGGATGTTCCGGCGTGTCGCCCGGACGCTTGCGACACCTGACCGTGCTTACGGCCGGACGACGGAGCAGGTCGACGAGACGGCCGAAGAGTTCTACCGGATGATGGCGAAGCTGGAGTTCCTCCCCAACTCGCCCACTATGATGAACGCCGGCACCGGCGCCGGAACCCTCTCCGCCTGTTTTGTGCTTCCGCTTACGGACAGCATGGAAGGGATCATGGGCGCAGCGCACGACGCCGCCATGGTTCAGAAGTTCGGCGGCGGAACCGGTTTCGCACTGACGGAAATCCGGTCCAAAGGCACGCCGATAGCGTCCACCCACGGGCGGGCGTGCGGTCCCATCGCTGTACTGAAGCATCTGTCGTCCGTCTCGACGCTGGTCACACAGGGCGGAAAGCGTGACGGCGCAAACATGGCCGTAATGAACGTCCACCACCCCGACATCCTTGAGTTCATTGATTGCAAGGCCGTCGAAGGCGATATCCACAACTTCAACATCTCTGTGGGCGCGACCGACGAGTTCATGCAGGCCGTCAAGGACGGTACCGAGTACGCGCTCAAGTCCAAAAAGGACCCGTCCGACCCGAACAGCACTATGATCGAAGTCGGACGGCTGGACGCCCGAGAGGTGTTCTCGAAGATCGTCTACGGCGCATGGAAGAACGGCGAGCCGGGCATGATCTTCCTGGATGAGGTGAACAGGAACAGCCCTGTGCTCCACCTCGGAGAGATCACGGCGACCAACCCGTGTGGCGAGCAGCCGTTGCTTCCGAACGAGTCGTGCAACCTTGGTTCGATCGACGTGTCCAAGTTTGTTGTTGACGACCCGCAGGGCGGCAAGTCGATCGATTACGACCGGCTTCGCAAGGTCACGCGCCTGAGCGTCCACTTCCTGGACAACGTGATCGACGCCAACAAGTACGCAGTTCCCGCCATCGAAGAGATGGCGCACTTCACGCGCAAGATCGGCCTCGGCGTGATGGGCTTCGCCGACATGCTGGTGGAGCTTGGAGTGCCGTACGACAGCGACGAGGCGATCGAGATCGGCCGGACCCTGATGGCGTTCATCCGCCACGAGTCGGACCAGGCGTCGATCGACCTCGCGGCGCAGCGCGGGCCGTTCCCGGCCTTCGCAGGAAGCAAGTACGAGACGGACGGCGACCCCGAGATCCGCAACGCCTGCCGCCTTACGGTGGCGCCGACCGGGACGATCTCCATGATCGCCGGCTGCTCAAGCGGTATCGAGCCGATCTTCTCGCTGGCGTTCAGGAAGCAGAACATCCTGGAAGGTCAGACGCTCTTCTACGTGGATCGCAACTTCGAGCGGATCGCCCGCGAGCGCGGCTTCTACAGCGACGAGCTGCTGGATCATCTCGCGGACGGCGGCTCATTACATGACCGCGACGATGTGCCGGACGACGTGAAGCGACTGTTCCACGTGGCCTCGGACATCAATCCCGAGTACCACGTCCGGATGCAGGCCGCGTTCCAGGAAAGTGTTGACGCCGGCATCTCAAAGACGATCAACTTCCCGAACACGGCGACAGTTGAGGACGTCGAGACCACGTACATGACGGCCTGGGAGCTGAAGTGCAAGGGCATCACGGTGTACCGCGCAGGCAGTCGTGAGAAAGAGGTCCTTACGGCCGGAACGTCAGACGGCGCAGGAGCAGCGGACGGGAATGCCGCCTCCTCCGAGGCGGTCCCGCAGTTTTCCGTCCCACGCGACCGGCCTGCAGCGCTGAACGGGGTGACGCGCCGGATACGCACGGGGCGTGGTCAGTTGTACGTAACCGTGAACGTCGCGTCCGACGGCCGGCCGTTCGAAGTGTTCGCAACGCTCGGCAAGGCCGGCGGGAACGACGCGGCGATGGCAGAAGGCATGTCCCGACTGGCGTCGCTTGCGCTCCGGACCGGCGTCGATCCCAGCGACATCATCAAGCAGTTGCGCGGCATCACGGACGTCCCGGTATGGGACGGAGGCGATCTGATCCGATCGGTGCCCGATGCGATCTCGCTCGTACTCGAACGCATCGTCAAGGCCGGGCCGATGGCGACCGGCCCGATCGACGGCGACGAGTCGGCGCAGATCGGGATGTTTGAAAGGCCTGAGCCGGACGATATCGGCCTTCTGACGACCCGGAAGGCGTCAGCAACGGAGATCGCCAGCCCATCGGGCGCGTCCATGGTGGAAGCGCTGTCAGCCGAAATGTGCCCGGACTGCAACTCCGGCCTGGCCCACGAAGAAGGCTGCGCCAAGTGCTACTCATGCGGTTACAGTCGGTGCTAGACCCCGGAGCGGCAATCCTCCAGTAACCGTTCCATCGGGGTTCGAAACACCCTGCCGCAATACCCGAGCCCCGGCGGATCCCACCATCCGCCGGGGCTTTCCCTTTCTGGGATCTGACGAAGACGACTTCTGGCCCCCGACCGACTTCGACGACGCCCGAGAGCCAGACAACACGTCCGGGAATACGCTAGCCTCTAACGTCACCTAACCACGAAAAGACCACGAGCCCACATGCCTGACGACAGACCCGAAAACGTTGGCAAGCGCCCGAACGTAGTCCTGATCCTGGCGGACGACCTCGGCTGGGGCGATATCGGCGCGTACGGCTCCGAGATTCGGACGCCCAACCTGGACCGGCTGGCTGTGGCCGGTGTTCGGTTCACGCAGATGTACAACTCCGCACGATGCTGCCCCACCCGGGCCTCGCTCCTGACCGGTCTGAATCCCCAACAGGCGGGTGTCGGCCACATGGTCGTCAACATGGGGATCCCGGCGTACCAGGGCTACCTGAACGACAACTGCGTCACTATCGCAGAGGTGTTGAAGGACGCCGGGTACCGGACCCTAATGGCCGGCAAGTGGCACGTCGGCGGCGAGCAAGCCACATTGCCTGACGACTGGTACCCGGACATGCCCGGCTACCCGACGCCGCGCGGCCGCGGGTTCGACCGGTTTTACGGAATCCTCTCCGGCGGTGGAAGTTACTACAACCCGAACATGCTGATGGACGATCTAACGCGGATCAGCGTGGACACGACCGACTACCATTTCACGGACGCGATCAGTCAGCACGCCTCCGATTTTGTGGACGACGCCCTGCACAGGGATTCGCCATTCTTCCTGTACCTGGCCTACACGGCGCCCCACTGGCCGCTCCACGCCCGGCCGGACGACATCGAGCGGTATCGCGGCACCTACATGAGGGGTTGGGACGATATCAGGACGTCCCGGCACGAGCAGCAGAAAGGCATGGGGCTCCTCGACCGGAAGTGGCCCATATCGCCCCGCCAGCCGGGCGTCCCGGCGTGGGAAGACGCCGACCACAGGGAGTGGCGGGACATCCAGATGGCCACCTACGCGGCGCAGATCGAGCAGATGGACCGCGGTGTTGGGCAACTCATGGAGACCCTGAGGCGGCACGACGCCGAGAACGACACGATCGTAATGTTCCTGTCGGACAACGGCGGCTGCGCTGAGTTCCTGCAGGAAGACACAAACTACCCGGACCCCTCGCGCTACATACACCCGACGGTGGACGGCCGGATGGTCAGAGTCGGCAACATGCCGCGTATCGAACCGGGTCCGGCGGACACATTTGCCAGCGTCGATATCGGGTGGGCGAACGCCAGCAACACCCCGTTCCGGCAGTTCAAGCGATACACGCACGAAGGCGGGATTGCGACGCCATTTATCGTCCACTGGCCAGAGCGCATCCAGCGCGGCCGGATTGTTGACGAGCCGGCGCACGTGATGGATGTCATGGCCACCGTGATCAACGCCACCGGGGCGGCCTATCCGACGAGCCGGGGCGGCCATGACATTCAGCCGCTTGCCGGGGAGTCGTTCCTGTCGGCGCTGGAAGGCCACCCGTGGAGTCGTGACCAGCCGCTCATGTGGGAGCACGAGGGCAACAGAGCTGTTCGGATCGGGCCGTGGAAGCTGGTCAGTGAGATCGCCAACCCCCTCGAACCCGACTCCAGAGCGGTCTGGGAGCTTTACAACATGGACGACGATCGCACGGAGTTGAACGACCTGATCGCAGGGGAACGCGATCGGGCCAGTTCGATGATCCGCCACTACGGTGAATGGGCCGAGGAGTGCGGCGTCCAACCCTGGCCGATACCGTCAGCGCCGCGCCCGATGGGCATGGACGTGATATCGCGTCGCAACCATACGGTACGGGTGCCGAGCGTCCGACTCGGCCCGCCGAAACGCGTCGCAAGACCGGATGTCGATGGCGCAGTGCATGACCGCTGATCGGCCCGGCGATCCCGCTCAAAGGCGTCCCAACATCATCGTGATCCTGGCGGACGACATGGGATTCGCCGATCTCGGCTGCTGGGGTTCCGAGATCAGGACGCCGAACATCGACAGGCTCGCAACCGGCGGCATCAAGTACACCCAGATGTACAACTCCGCCCGTTGCTGCCCATCACGCGCCGCCCTGCTAACCGGATTGAACCCTCAACAAGCCGGCGTCGGCCACATGACGGACAACTACGGGACGCCGGAATACCAGGGCTATCTCGGCGAAAACTGCGTCACGATCGCTGAGGCGCTATCAACCGCGGGTTACGAGACGCTGATGTCCGGGAAGTGGCACGTCGGCGGGCCGTACGACCTTCAACGGCCGGACTCGTGGACTCCCGGAGAGCCAGGCTCGCCGACACCAAGGCAACGAGGTTTTGACAAGTTCTTCGGGACACTGATCGGCGCCGGAAACTACTACAACCCGCTCACTTTGATGGACGATCAGACACTGATCCAGCCGGAGTCTCCTGACTTCTACTACACCGACGCCATCACCGATCACGGCGTGAAGATGATCTCGGAGAACGCCGGATCAGAGAAGCCATTCTTTCTGTACATGGCGTACACGTCACCGCACTGGCCCTTGCATGCCTTCGAGGAGGACATAGCCCGTTACGAGGGCCGTTACCGGCACGGCTGGGACGCGCTACGTACAGCGCGGCACGAGGAGATGCGTTCGCTTGGGTTGGTCGATCCAAAGTGGGAGATCAGCCAGCGCGACCCTGACGCGCCGGACTGGAACGACGCCCCTAACCACGACTGGGAAGACCTGCGGATGGCGGTGTACGCGGCGCAGATCGATCGGATGGACCAGGGCATAGGGCGCATCCTCGACCGGCTCGCCGAGATTGGTGAAGCGGACAACACACTCGTAATGTTTATGGCGGACAACGGCGGCTGTGCCGAGTTCTGCGCCGAAGATTCAAACCGCCCGGACTACGCACAGTTCAACACCCCGAACGTCGACGGCTCGCGTATGACGGTCGGCAACATCCCTGACCTGCGCCCCGGCGGTATGGACTCTTTCCAGAGCTACGACCTGCCGTGGGCCAACGCCTCCAATACGCCGTTCCGCCTGTTCAAACGCTGGACGCACGAGGGCGGAATATCGACCCCGCTGATCGTCAACTGGCCGGACCGGATCAAGGCCCAGACGACGATCCACTCACCGGCCCACCTGATAGACATCATGCCGACCTGCCTCGACGCGGCGGGCGCCGTTTACCCGTCCGAAAACGACGGGCATCCGGTCAAACCCATGGAGGGCGAGAGCCTGGTTCCGTCATTCAGAAACGCTTCCTGGGAGCGTGAGAGCCCGATTTTCTGGGAGCATGAAGGCAACCGTGCGATGCGGGACGGTGACTGGAAGCTGGTGTGTGAGTACCCGGGCGCATGGGAGCTGTACAACATCTCCGACGACCGTACGGAGTTGAACGACAGGGCGACCGGCGATACGGACCGGCTGCGATCGATGTCCCGAGAGTACGACGCATGGACGGATCGCATCGGCGTCGTCAACTGGGGAAACCGTTGGGATGCGGTCGGACGTGCGGCGAGGGGCAAACGGGATCACGTGGTCAGATAGGCGGCCGCAAGCTTTCGCAGTGCACTTCGAGTGCCTCAGCAGGTTCTGTCAGAACTCAGGGCACGAGCTGAATTGCGGCCGAACTGAACAGGGACTTGAGGCCACGGTTAAGCAGCCAACTCCGCCGGCAGAGTCGTCCATTTGTCGCTGAAGATCCTTCGTCTGTCTGCTGCCGATACTTGCTCCCCTGCTGTGGTTTTTACTTTCAGATAGTTTCGTAACTCGTCGAATGCTGTGCAGAACCGACTCGCCGATTCAAACCGTTTGAATCCCAGCATCGGATAGTAACGTTGCTTGATATGCCGGTGATCCTGCTCAATCCGGTTGTTCAAGTACCGATTGTGTCGATGGAGAGCTTTACGGCCAATGATCCATCGAATGGCCTTTGTATAAGACGCATGCTTATCAGTAGTGAGGCGCAATGGCTTCCTGTCCGTACTGTCAAGAAGTCTGCGGAGGAACCGACGAGCTGCATGCTTATCACGCTTCTCGCTGAGCAT
>JAQBUX010000002.1 GCA_027623795.1 Chloroflexota bacterium | reverse complement strand
TCGACTCCCATAACGAGGGCGTGCGCGTGCGGGCTGCGGACGACCTCGCCCCAGACAAGGCCCGGAAGATTGACGTCTGCGCTGTATACGGCGCGCCCGGTCACTTTGTCCGGACCATCGGGTCGGGAGGGCGATATTCGATATCCAAGATCGGTAAACTGCCTTAATCACGTCGCGGTTAAATCGTGCGAACTCCCGTGGCGGTTCACGGATTTGATGCGCTGCGATCCGCGGCGGTTACCCTGGAACTTGCTGGTCCCGAGCAGCGTCCGCCTCAGGTTCTACTCTTCTCGGCTCCGGTCGCGGGAACGGATTTCATCACGCAATCGCCGATTCCTTCGCCGGTCTCGACACGACGCCGTTAACCAGGTCAATCCCATCGCCGCCACGCTGTACATTGCAAAGAAGGGCAGTGGAACAGTCCGGCAAGCGAGGACCGTGTTCCCTTTGTGTCCGCCGCCCGCGGCGATCTTCATTCGTCACCGCCCACGGCGGGCGAGTGTGAGGCCGTAGACGCCGCCCCGGCCGCGACGCGGGATTCGGCGCGGATCTCACGCACCCTGTGCCACACGAACCATGCAACAACCGCAAGCGCCGCCCCGATTATCGGGATATCGAACGGGCGCGTGACCTGCCTTATGTCGTCGTAGTTCGCGCCAAGTATGAATCCGCCGAGCGCGAGCCCGAAGGTCCAGGGAAACGCCCCGATGAAGGTGAAGATAGAGAACCGCCACACATTCATGCGGGCGATCCCGGCGGGTATCGATATGAACCCTCGCACGCCGGGGATCATCCGGGCCACGAACACGGTCAACTCGCCGCGCGTGGCGAACCACCGGTCAGCCCGGTCCAGGTCAGCACGCGTGATCAGCAGGTACTTGCCGTACTTCTCGATTAATGGCCGGCCGCCGATGCGCGCCACGTAGTACTCGACCAGGGACCCTAACAAGCTCCCAAACGCTCCGGCCAGACCGGCCAGGACGACGAACCCGAAGCCCAGGTCCTTTTCCTCTATCAACTTCCAGCCGGCGAGCGGCATCACGACCTCGCTGGGCAGCGGGATCGCTGTGCTCTCGATCGACATCAGGCCGATGAGGCCGAACCACCCGATTGCGTCGAAAACGTTTGTGACGAACTCGAGGACCCATTCCTCGGCGCCGTCGATCAGATCGCGGATGAAGTCGATTGCGGAAACCTCCAGCCGCTGATGCGGCGTGGTTCGGAGATGGCGGCAGGGCGGTGTGGAGCATGCGGGGATGGAGGGGCCGCGCTCTAATTCAAGAGCTCGTCGAGTTTAGCAAAGCCGCGATACCCGTCCGGGCAGTGCGGTGACGTTTTTATTTTGGTTTGAACGTAACGGTCGCCGGAGAGGCCGATGGATGAGGGGAACGGACTTTCCCAGCACTCCCGAGGCGTGGAAGCGGCCTCTGCGGCAGCCGAGACCTGAATGGCAGATACCGACACGCGTTCGATGTATGCGGGCGATATCTGGATTCTGGGAAACCCGAGGATCCCGCTGGCCGCATTTCCCACGCCGATACCCGGAAACAGGTGAATGTGTCACGCTTGCCGTCGCACCGAAGTGCTCTTATAGGCGAATATGGGCCGTGAAACGCGTAACGTTTCGTGTGAATCACTGCTGATCTTGAGACCTGAAACACTGAACGTGTGGTAGCTTTGCCGTATATCACTTAAGTATATCGAATATTGAACAAGGACTAAAAAAGAATCATATATATATGAAGATATAGCAATATATGTTTAGTCAGTGTATGATGATCTTCTGCGCTGTCGGAACCGCCGCCGGGGCAGCAGTGGGGACGTAACGTCATGAGGGGGAAAGATGGTCAGGAAGACCAAGAAGATGCTCGACGTCGAGAAACGACTTCGTAGGCCGTTGGAGCGCGCTATACCGGAGATGCTGAACGAGGAAGGCTTCACGGAGACAGCGAAGTCGCTGAAGCTTTCCAAAGCCACGCTCAACTACTGGATGTTGAAGCTGGGGATCGAGGTACGCCGGGTCGCGTTGGCTCCCGGCGAAGAGATCGAGATAAAACGCTCGACGGGTTGAGCCGGGTCCCGCGGTCCGCCGGTCCGCGTTTCACTTCCTCGACACGACACTGCTCGATGTCTCAACCGGCCGAATTCTCCGGACAACTCCCGGCTCCTATCGGCCATCGAAATGGTCCCGCGGGTTCAGGCCCTGGCGTTCAGGCAGGCCAAGGCGCCCCTCGCATGTCCCCGGCGCAAAGTTCGTCGAAAGCTTTGGAACGGCGGCGGAGGTTAGGAAAGCTATGGCCTACGGCGTTCGGGAACACGGCGTTCACGTCCCTGGCTGTGACCTGAACGCGAGCGCGACGCGAAATGTGCGCTCTGGCCACAGCTGTGCGCTTCCAAATCGCAACTATGGCGACATTGAAGTCGCATGATCGTTTCGCGTTGTTTGGGGCCCGTTCGGCGGTGCCGCCCGTCGCTTGCGGGCTTCCGGGCCGGGCGCCGGGAGTTGGAGAGACATCCACATCTGGACGAACGCGCAACCGCACTGACCCCAACTTCTTGAGGGTCGCGTGCCGGCCCGTGCGCCTGCGCCTGCGTTTCGGAATCACGCGCCGGGTCGTATCCGAATAGACCCCGCGGCTGATACGTGCGGGCAAATTCGGTGGGGTACGTCGGCAGCTTGTTCTGGCCGGGTTTTTGTGCGCCTATTGCCGATTGGCTGATCCCGGTCCGGCTGCTAACTTCCGTTCGTGAATCGCGGAACTAAGTCGTATTCTCCGTTCGACCCCCCTTCGTGAATTACCGACGACGACGTCGGGTTGCTCTCAACGGGAGTTATCTAAGAAATGAAACAGACCCGATTTTTCAGTTTGACAGGGCTTCTCATTGGGGGCGCCCTTCTCCTTGCTGCGTGCGGTAGCAGTGACGAGGAGATCGTACCGACTGCGGTCTTCGAGCCGACGGCTGCGCCTGCCGGTCAACCGCCTGCCGCGACTGCTGCTCCGGCTGCGACGGTGGTAGCGCCCACGGCGGCGCCAGCCGTTCCATCTGGCGATGCGGCAAACGGCGAGACGTTGTTTGGCGCCAACGTCTGCTCCGGCTGCCACTCCACCGGCTCAAACAGGGTCGTTGGACCTGGTTTGTCCGGCGTAGGTGTCACGGCCGAAACGCGCGTCGCCGGCCAGACCGCGGACGAGTATCTGACTAAAGCGGTCGTATCGCCAAACGACTTCGTGGTTCCGGACTTCTTCCCGGGTTTGATGCCGCCCACCTTCGGCCAGACGTTGTCGGAGCAGGAAGTCTCGGACATCGTGGCGTACTTGAAAACGCTTCCTTAACGAGGCGGACCTTCTTCGGGGCGTAAGCATTGAACAGGGCCGGACCACGTTGTCCGGCCCTTGTCGCGTTTGAGCCCGGACAGAGATCGGCCTTGACAAGAATTCCTCTCAAAAGGTGATGAGAGGCTGGCGTCGAACGGCCGGTGTACACACGCCGCTCAAGCGGCCGCGCGACTAATCCCTGCCGGCGATGGCGCGGGCGATCTTCGCCGCCATCACCCCGGCGCCAAAGCCGTTGTCGATATTCACGACCGCAATTCCTGAGGCGCAACTGTTCAACATCGCAAGCAAGGCGGCGACGCCTCCGAAGCTAGCGCCGTACCCGGTACTTGTCGGCACTGCGATCACGGGCGCCTTGACGAGACCCGCCACGACGCTCGGCAGTGCGCCCTCCATGCCGGCGACAACGACAAGGACCCTGGCCGTCCGCAACGCCGGCAGCGAGTTGAGCGTGCGGTGCAGGCCAGCCACACCCACGTCTACGATCCGCGTCACGTCGCAGCCCATCATCCGCGCCGTCTCGGAAGCCTCCTCGGCTACGGGAAGATCGGCGGTTCCGGCCGTCACAACAGCCACGCCTTCGATCGGAATCTCGGGCGGCCGCCGGTCCGCCCACACGATTCGTCCGAGCTCGTTGAACCTGGCATCCGGGACCACTGCTTTGACAGCCGCATAGCCATCGGCGTCCGTTCGGGTGACAAGGACGACGCCTGACCGCTCGTAAAGCCGGCTGGTTATCTCGGCAAGCTGCGGCGGTGTCTTCCCCGCGCCGTATACGACCTCAGGGAAGCCGGTCCGCAGCGATCGGTGGTGATCGAGAAGGGCCACGCCGGCGTCCTCGAACGGCAGGCGTCCAAGCTTTTCCAGCGCGTCCTCTGCAAGGGTCTCCCCTGCGGCCACGGAATCGAGAATTCGTCGTATTTCTTGGGCGTCGATAAGATTTTTCCGGGTGTGCGTTTGGAGGTCGTATATTGCGCGCCGGCCGCTTCGGGGTCGGTGGTCCGGCGCCAATTATAGGTCGGGGCCATCTCCTCCCGGAGAGCCTTATCAGATGGCCGATGGGCGACGCGCGCGTCGGCGCTCGCGTAATTGACGATACGTTGTGGCCACTCATATACTTCGCACCACATGTTGGGGGTTTAAAGAACTATGTGGGTAACCTGTCTTCAAGAGAACCTGTCGAAGGGTCTCGGCGTTGTTGGCCGGGCTGTGGCGACACGCGCCACGTTGCCCGTAACGCAGAACGTTCTCCTGACGACCGACCAATCTCGACTGAAGCTGACAGCGACCAACCTTGAGATCGCGATCAGCACCTGGATCGGCGCACAGATCGAGAACGAAGGATCGGTGACCATCCCGGCCAGGCTCCTGACCGAGTTCGTCAATCAGCTTCCCGAGGACAAGATCGAGATAGACCTGGTCGATAGTCCGAAGGGGGTGGCCATCCAGTGCGCCCGCTTCAAGGCAAACATGAACGGGACTGACGCCGAAGAGTTCCCCCCCATCCCGACGGTGCAGGACGGAGCGAGCGTTACCGTCCCGGCGAACGTCCTGAAGGGCGCGATCGAGCGAGTTGTCTTCGCCGCCGCCACGGAGGATTCGCGGCCCGTTCTGACGGGGATCAAGGTTGAGATCACCGGCAACAGCCTCACACTGGCCGCCGCGGATGGATTCAGGCTGGGCGTTGAGACCGTTCAACTCGAAACTGGTGTTGACGAGGACATGGGCTTTATCGTCCCCGCCCGGACGATGCAAGAGGTCCAACGGCTGATCGGCGACCAGTCAGACGACATCACGATCACCGTCACCGAGCCTGCGAGCCAGGTCCTGTTTAAGCTCGACAATATCGAGATCGTCTCCCAACTGGTCCAGGGCACTTTTCCGGACTACGCAAAGCTGATCCCGGCCAGTGCAGGCACGACGGCGACGGTGCGATTGCAGGACTTTCTGCAAGCGACGCGCGCCGCGGCCATCTTTGCCCGCGACGGCAGCGGGATTGTCCGGTTGATCGTTAGCCCGGGGGAGGACGGCGGACCCGGAACGGTAACCGTGTCGTCTCGGGCAGAAGAGCTCGGCGACAACGAGGGCCAGGTCGAGGCGACGATCGAGGGCGACGAGGCCAAGGTTGCGTTCGACAGCCGTTATCTGCTGGACGTGCTTGGCGTACTCGGCGGTGGCTCGGTTACGTTGGAGACGACCACGCCCTCAAGTCCGGGCGTGATCAGGGCAACGGACAGGGACGGCTACACGCACGTCGTGATGCCAATGTTCGTGCAGTGGTGACGCGTAGCTAAACGGCGTTGCGAGATTTCGGCCGCCGACGCGGCGCCGGGTGGTTGGATTCGCATCGTCGTAATCACGTCGCAGTTCGATGAACTCGTTGCCGATCTAAAAACTTCCGGGCTCGATTCCGCAACGAGATTTTTTCGGGGCCGGGCGCGGACGCTCGTCGAGGTTCCAGACGGCAACCTCGTAGAACTATTCGAGGCGCGGCGATAGCCCGATTCCGCGGCCTGATCTTCACGCTTTCGGCGGCTCCCACAACTCGATCTTGTTCCCCTCCGGGTCGTAGACCCATGCGAATCGCCCGTACTCACTGTCTTCACGAGTCTCATCAATCTTTACGCCTCCCGTCGACAGTTCCTGGAGGAGGCCGTCCAGGTCGTCTACCCGGAAGTTCAACATGAACGACTGATCCATCCGGCCAAAGTAGTCCGTGTCTGCCGGAAACGCCGTAAATACCGTCGGCCCCGCTTGTTGTTCCCAGAGCCTCGTGTCTGACGGCGGGTGGATTCCGAAATGTTCGTCGTACCAGGGGCCAAGCAGCTCCGGGTCCGCCGATCGGAAGAACATGCCTCCGAATACCAGAGATCTTTCGCTTTGGTGTTTCATCTGCCATCTTTGGGCTCCCATAAGATCGACCGGACTTCTACGCCGGTCGAATTGGCCAACGAGTTCTTTATCGTGCCGGCATCATCACGGACGTAACGGTCCGAGACCCGTCGGCCTGTCATTCCCCACGGTCCGGCCGTCGGATAACTTTCCGGTTCCGAGCCGCGACCGGGTCCGTTGCGGTTTGTGACGGCGCCCGCTGACGACCGTCCGGCCTGACGTGGGGTGGTTCTGTCGTTACACAACCTCTATGGCGACGGGGCAATGGTCTGACCCCATCACATCTGAATGGATCGGGGCCGCCATCACGCTGTTTTTGAAGCCCTCGTTGACGAAGAAGTAGTCCAACCGCCACCCGACGTTTCTGGGCGCGCGCCCCGGACCTCCGGCTCCACCACGAATACTGCTCCGGCGAGTCGTTGAACATACGAAACGCGTCGACGAATCCCGCCTCGACGAGCCTGTCCATCCAGGCCCTCTCTTCCGGCAGGAAACCTGACGTTTTCGAGTTTTCCCGGGGCCGGGCCAGATCGATCTCACGGCGCGCCGTGTTGAAGTCGCCGCATATGGCCAGGTCCCTGCCACCTGCGACCTTAGTTCTGGCGAACTCGAGGAACGCGTCGTAGTACCTCATCTTGTACTCAAGCCGCTCTTTCGAGCTTCTGCCGTTTGGGAAGTAAACGTTCGCCAGGGCGAACTCCCCGAAATCAGCGATCAGATGCCTCCCCTCGTCGTCAAACTCCGGCGCTCCGAATGTGAGATCTACCGCCCGCGGACTCGTCTTTGAGTACACAGCGACGCCGCTGTAACCCCTGCGTGTCGACGCATATGAGAAGTGAGATTCGTAGCCGGCGATGTCCCGAAGTTCCGTCGGCAGTGTGTCGTCATTGACCTTCGTTTCCTGAAGGGCGAGCACATCCGGCTGGGTATCGCCGACCCACTCGAGAAAGCCGCGCTTCTGTACGGCGCGTATGCCGTTCACGTTCCACGACACGATGTTCAACTCGATCTCCTCCCAAAATGTCTGGCCAAAAAGTGGGCACAGGCTACACGGCTGACGCCCACTGATCGTCGTGCGCCGGCTTTATGGATCGGATCCCGTCGGCTATTCATGAGCCGATCGGCTCACGACACGCGCCGTCATGAACGCTCCCGTCGCGCTTATCGGCGCGGCGCGGGGCGGGCTGTTACACAACAATTGAGATGTGTTCACCGACGCCGCGGGACCTCGGATCACTCCCGGGCCCCGGCCGATCCCGAGCAAGGGATCAGGTGTACGGCGTTGGGGGCTGGGAGCAACGATTTAGGACCGGTCAGGCCTATGAAGATTCTTGCGAGGGCGACCGAACTCATCAACGGGCGCCGGAAATTGGACCACCAGGCCGAACAGGAAGCCGACCTGAGCGAACCTTCGGTTGTCGGGCATTCGACGCCGACGGGTCCGGAGGCGCCTTCCGACAACACGTGGCAGGGCAGGCCGGGTTCACTCGTCGACATGTTCTTCGGGCGCGACGGAGACCTGGAGGCGGTTGCTGAAGCATTCAGCAACGACCGAGGGGTGACCATCTCAGGCCAGCCTGGAGTCGGCAAGACACGTCTCGCCGCTGAATATGCGCATCAGACCAAGGCGCCCGGATTCTGGACCACCGCTGGCAGGACGTTGGACGAGACCCTCGCAGCGCTTGCGCCTGCGTTGTATCTCAGGGTGGATCGCCGTACCGACGGCGAGCTTGCGTCCGATGTCAGACGTTTGCTCGAAGCATTTCCTGACACAACACTCTGGGTGATCGACGACCTTTCGGACGCGGATCAGGTTGCCGGGGTGCTTGACGCCTGCAGCCAGGTACGGCCACTCATTACGATGCAGCACAGCGCCACGGGAACGCTCGCCGAAGGTGTATCCAACGTCGAGCTGGAACCTCTGGCTCCCGAAGCCGCTTTGCAGTTGCTGGGGGCGCGCAACGCCGAATCGAAAGAAGATCCGCTGGCTCTTGAACTGGCGGAGTACGTCGGCCGATTCCCGGTGGCCCTCGAACTCCTTGGCGGACGCATCGCCGCCGGTGACGCTCCAGCAGATCTTCTCAGCGAGTTGCGGAAAACGGTTGTGGACGCAACGGGCACGCCGTATGAGGATGATGAATCGGGGCAGGGCGGTCACATACTGGCGGCGGCCGCCATCGCACTGCGTGCGCTACCGTCGTCCGTGCGCCGGCAACTTGTTCCGCTTGGTTACACGTCCGACGTCCCCATCTCACAGGGGCTTGTCACGGCGCTCGTTTCGCTCGAAGGGGACGAGCTGCTGGACATGTTCCGGGCGTGCAGCAGACGATCGCTTCTTTCCTGGCACGGAGGTTCGGTCAGGATCCAACCTGCCGTCATAGCGGCCATTCCCGCCGCCAGCCAGTCCGGCAAAGTCGGCACTTCTTTCAAACGGGTGGTCGGCGGTAAGAAAGACACCGACGCGCTGGAGATAACTCTGCGCCGGGCGAAGACAAGGCTCGTCAGGGCCAATCGCAAGCCAGACGCCGATCTGCGCGGCGACATCGCTCACTACGAGCGCATTCTGGCCAGAGCGCGTACCCATCCTGATCTGCAAGCCATCGTGATCGATTTCGTCAGCGAACTTGCGGTCGCCTACCACGCGATGAGCCGTGTGGACGCGGCCATAGCGTTGACCGAGGAGTCGCTAAAGGTTCGCTCTGAGTCTCTGGGCGAAGATCATCCGAGCACCATTGCCGCCCGGAACAATCTGGCAACGGTCTATCAGGCTGCCGGCCGGGTCGAAGAAGCGATCGCCGTCCATCACAAGACGCTCGCCGAGGCCGAACGGAGCCTCGGTCCGGATCATCCGACGACGGTGGCCAGTCGTCAGAACCTGGCGACCGCCCATCGAGCAGCAGGGCACATGAATGAAGCCGTCCCCTTGTACGAAAGGGCCGTCAGGGCGCGGGAAAAACTGCTCGGACCGGAGCACCCGGATACGCTCGCCGGGCGCAACATGCTCGCCTCCGCCTACCAGGCGGCGGGACACGTACATCAGGCGGTGCCGCTCTACGAGAAGACGCTTGAGTTGCGCACGCGGATCCTGGGAGTTGATCATCCCGACACGCTGGAGACGAGGAGCAACCTCGCGACGGCGTATCAGACCTCGGGCAGACTCGGAGACGCGTTAGAGCTGTATGAAGATGCCCTTGAGGCCCGGACGCGGCTGTTCGGAGCGGAGGATCGCCGGACCTTAACAACCCGCAATAATATGGCCACCGCGTACCACTCGGACGGTCGCCTTAGCGAGGCGATGGAGATGTACAAGGACACGTTGGAAGCGCGTACGCGAACCCTCGGCAGCGAGCATACCGGCACGCTCACCAGTCGAAACAACCTTGCAAGCGCGCACCGCGCAAGCGGCAACCTGCGTGACGCCTTGATGATGTACGAGCAGAACATCGCAGACCGGAAAAAGATCCTCGGCCCTGAGCATCCCAAGACCCTGACAAGCATGAACAACGCCGCCGCGGCGCGGAGCGAGGTAGGTAACGTAGAAGAGGCCATCCCGGCGTTCGAAGAGATTCTTGAGGTGGCGCTCAGAGTGCTCGGTGAGAGTCATCCGATCTCGGTGACCTGCACCGCCAACCTCGCGGCCGCTTACAGGGCCATGGGTAGGCATGAGGACGCCCGGCGCATCGAAGGAGATCTCGATGAAGATCCGGACCGTTAGAGCGCATGTCAGCTCCCACGGTTGCTACTCGAAGCCGGGCACCGGGGTCGAACGGCGGGAGCTGAGGGCATGTACATCGTTCAGCAAGCGGTGCATGGCCGGATCGACCCAGGTTATGCCTCTCGACGCGGACCAGACCGCTGAGAGGAAGATATCGGCGTCTTCACAAGCCTTTGCCGAAAGGACGCTCCACACGGAGCGGTATGGCACCAGGGTCGTGAGCTCGTCGGCGTGCATGTCAGGGAGAACGACGACCACGGCCAAAGCGTGGAACTTTTTCTGGAGCGCGACAGCCAATTTTGTGGCCGGTGACGTGAACACGGGGTCCACGGTGGTTACGAGGATGTCGGCGGCGGGGACGCGGGCGATCTCGACCGAGTTGAAATCGGCCTCGATCTCGGCGACAACCGAGAACCGTTTGTCCCTCCGAAGACGGCCTGCGACAACTTCACGCCACTCGCCAGGACCGGCGACGATTATGCGCGGGGTGGGTTCACCCTTCACAGATGACGATTTCCCGGGTGTTGTAGACAACGCAGGTCGCTTCCAACAACTGCATGCGGCGGACGGCTTCGGCCGTTCCCTCACATCGATCATCGGCGAATTCGCCGAAGAAAGAATTGCGTGCCACCCGAATCCTTTGTGTGGTTCTCACCAAGATTGCGCCCATCCAGATCACCCCCAGATGTCGCTGTCCGATCCAACGGTGGCGGCCGGCGGTACGGTGACAGGTACCTGACTATCGCCATGGCAAATGTGGCAATTTTGACCTTTGACGAGGCGCGTCTTTACCGAATTGTTACGACCGAAACTCACTTATCGAGGACGCCCATTCTAGCGATGGGGATCGGGGATCGATCCCTTCCTTGAGGGTGTTCCGGGCAGAGACAAAACGCCGCAGGGCGCGGCGTCAATTTTTACGTGCGGTTCATGGACAGACGAACAAACCGGTGCGTACCGTTAGATCGCGCGACTCATCGGTGGAGCGGACTCACGGTTTCGTTTTCGACGAGTCGCGACCCTGGAGCAGGGACCGACCTCCAACGTCTGGAAGGAGATTCCCACGAGTTTCGCCGGAGACGCCGGCATACCCACCCGGACACTGCGGGCCGACAGATCACGTTGACCCCCCGCAATAGTCGGAGATCAGCGCGGCGGCCCTGTACTCGGAGCATTCGCTCTTCAGATGTGATCACCGAAAGGGCGGTTACGGCGCGCGTCCACGCTGAAACCAATGTTGACCCGAACGTTCCCACTCCTAGGAGGCTCGGTTCTTGACCACTCACTCATTGAAACCCGCCGCACGATTGAAGCCTGATGTCAAACCGGTCTGCGTCGAGGGTCTGGTAGAGCATGAACTCGAAGACGAGCTGGTCCTTTACGATCCGCGGACGGATGGAACACACGTTCTCAATGGCGCCGGCACTGTGGTGTGGTTCTTGATCGACGGAAAACGGACCGTGGCCGAGATCGGGTCGGAATTGGCGGGCTACTACGGACTCGATCACGATTCCGTAGCTTCAGACGTCAGTGAAGTGTTGTTAGGATTCCGCCGCGCGGGCCTGACGACCTGGTGAAGCTAGGATCTCGGGCCGCCGTTTCGGTGGCCGAAATCGATCCGGGAGACGGCGACTTGGAACAGCTCACCGGAGAACTGATCCCGCGCACGATGGTCGAGGAACCGGTGGTTACGACCGACGGACTCTATTGCAGCGCGCGCTGCTAATCGCGTGACGTTGTCACCGCGCAGCGATGTCCACATGACCCTGCCTAACGCCAGCGCGGGGCTATCTGAGCTTCACCGCCGTGCCGCAGGCGAGGATCTCGGATGCGCTGCCCGCGGCGACCATCGATGGCGTAGGTCGGACAGTCACCACGGCGTCCGCTCCCAGGACTTCCGCCTCTTCGACCATTCAGCCGGTCGCCTGTTCGCGCGACTCCGCCAGAAGCTGGGTGTAGCCCGCACGCCCTCCGCCGATGATGTCCCGGCGGATGTTGCGGGCCTGGACGGTATTCGGGCCAGGTCACGATCTCGGTACGGCAGCTACCGCTACGTCACGAATCCGAGGTTGGCCGCGCGCTGCGTCGCGGTTATTTGCGAGCACAATGGCGCCGTCCGTCAACTCCGACGGATGCGGTCGCTGGACAGACTGCTCCTCGGTCGGGATGATTCGGGATGTGGGCGGGAGCGCCGCGATCCACGGACGTGGACCCAATGGAGCGAGCGCCGTCTGAGGCCGCAGATGCCCTGGGACCGTACTACTTTCACAACATGCTCAACTTCATCACGTTCCCAAGACGACATCAGTTGAACGCGTGGTCCGTTTTGTTCGTGGCCGCCCTGATCACGTTCGTCGTCGCCTGCGGCGCTTCGGATAACGAGTCACCAGACGAAGCCGGCGACGGCCTAATAACAACGCAAAATTCGAACCCACGGGTCAGCCAAGAGCCGAACGCCAACGTGCCGATTCCTGACAAAACGCCCGGGAGAGGCGTGCCTGAGCTTACGGGCCTTGCGGGTTGGATCAACTCTGAGCCGTTCACCATCGCAGAGCGCACGTCGGAGGGCGGCGTTGTGCTCATCGACTTCTGGACCTACACCTGTGTCAACTGCATCCGGACCTTTTCCTTTTTACAGGATTGGAACGAAAAGTACGCAGATGCCAGTTTGACGATCCTCGGCGTGCACACCCCCGAGTTCGATTTCGAGATGGACCGACAGGGCGTCCTGGATTCTATGGAGCGTTTCGGTCTCGAGTACCCGGTCGCACAGGACAACGAGCGCGGAACCTGGACGGCGTTCGAGAACGGCGCATGGCCCGCGAAATACCTTTTCGACTCCGAGGGATCGCTGGTCTACACACACATCGGCGAGGGCGACTACGTCGAAACCGAGCAAGCGATCCGCACGGCGCTTACCGCAGCGGGGCGCGACCTGTCTGGAATCGCAGCCGGCACGAACGAAGGTCCGGTGGAAGACGCTTCGGCGATCCATCTGACGGAAGAGCTTTACGCGGGATACGGAAAGGTTTACGGACTGGGCGGTTCGATATCGATCGCTCCCGTCGAGTACTACCTGGGTCCGGACCGCGTAGTTGAATACACCGACCCGGATTTTCATCACTTCGACAAGGTCTACCTTCAAGGCCCGTGGCTGAACGAAAAAGACGCCATCGTCCACGCGCGATCGACGACCGGCCTGGAGGACTACATCTACGCCCTTGTGTTTGCACGTAGCGCCAACGTGGTGTTGGAGCACAGGGGCGAAAGCCCGATAGAGGTGTTCGTGGAACTCGACGGCGGGCCAGTACCCGTGGACGGCGCGGGGCCGGACATCGAGTACGACGAGGCGGGCAGAAGTCTGGTTCGGGTCGACGAGTCCCGACTCTACGCGTTGCTTGAGCTACCTGAATATGGCCAGCACGAGCTGGTGATCCGATCTGACTCAGATCGATTCGCCGTAAGCTCATTCACATTCGGCAACTACCTGCAGGGACCCTGAGTACAGGCCACGTGGCGCCGCGACGGGGCCACGTCGGCCGTATCATCACCGGCATTCATGAGGCACGCCGGAGGGTGCTGCGTCTTATTGCCTGGAGGAAAGAATGGGAATTCACGACGGCAAGATCGTAATCGTCACCGGAGGCGCCCTCGGCATTGGCGGCGGAGCCTCGCGTGCGTTCGCCGGGGAGGGTGCGCGCGTTATCGTGGCGGACATTGATACCGACGCCGGGCATCAAACCGTAGATGAGATCAACGCGGGCGGCGGTGAGGCGGCCTTCGTGCAGGCGGACTTCAGCGTCCCGGCTGACCCCCGGCGTGTTGTCGAGCATTCCGTCGCGGTTTTTGGCGGCGTCGATTTCGTCTTCAACAATGTCGGCATCCAGCCCCGCAGCTCCTACGCCAACGCCGAGGACACGACCGAGGAGATGTGGGACGCGATCCTGTCGATCAACCTGAAAAGCTACTGGCTTATGGCCAAGTACGCCATCCCGGTGATGAGAGGGCGGGGCGGGGGCGTCATCATCAACAATGCCAGTGTTCAGGGTCAGCAGTCAGCGCCGCTCGTTCCGGCGTACGCAGCGAGCAAGGGCGGCGTCCTGTCGTTGACCCGGCAGCTTTCTCTCGACTACGCCCGGCAAAACATCCGCGTGCTCGCCGTATGCCCGGGCTCTATCGATACGCCGCTCATGCGTACCGCCATCTCGGGCGAGGCCGGTGAAGACCCGGAGGACATCGATATGGCGGTTCTGGGGGCCGGTGCAAACTCGCCGATCGGACGGATAGGCCAGCCCGAGGATATCGCCAACGTGGTTGTGTTCCTGTGCTCTGACAAAGCCTCGTTCATGACGGGCGAGTTCGTAAACGTGGACGGCGGCGTGATGGCGCAGGGCGCATGGGCGGACCTTGGACGGGCGCGGTAGCATGCACCTCAAGGCCGGAAACTCGCGTGGACGTTTGCACTGGCGCCATCGGAAGGCGAGATCGGACGGACCGAATGGCCCGAATGATCCCATGGGGTAGCTCGGAACCGGTAGCCGGGTGGGCCTGGCGGCGAGCCATGACAGCGGCCTGGATATCCGCGCTCCTGATCGGCGGGTTGCTCTGGTCGCTCAACGACTCGCAGACGGCCGCCGATAGCCACGCCACTCGCGAAGTGTTCGTCGTCGAACTCAACGGCGCCATCACGCTCGTCACTGAGCGGTACATATCACGGGTTCTAAACGAAGCCGAAGACGCCGGGGCGGAACTCGTCATCATTCGCATCGACACGCCGGGCGGCGCGCTGGATGCGACGCGAGATATAGTCGAGGACCTTCTCGCCGCTGAGGCCCCCGTGGTGTCTTACGTTGCGCCAGATGGCGCACGGGCTGCGAGCGCCGGAACATTTATTACGGCCGCAGCCGGGCTGGCGGCGATGGCGCCGACGACAAACATCGGAGCCGCCGCAGTCGTCACCGGCAGCGGGGACGACCTTCCCGAAACCCTCGAGAAAAAAGTTACAGAAGACACGGCGGCGCTCATCCGGAGCGTAGCGGAGTTACGGGGGCGAAATTCCGACGCGCTTGAGGCCACCGTTCGGGAAGCGCTGGCCTACACGGCAAGCGAGGCCGTCGAGCTTGGCGTGGTCGACTTGATTGCGAGCGATCTCACGGACCTGCTTGAGCAGCTTGATGGACGCGCTATCCCGACGGCGTCAGGCTCGCGCGTCGTCTCGACAGGCGACGTCACCATCCGCGAGCTGGATCAGAACGTTGTGGAGAACATTCTCGGTTTCTTGGCGGACCCGAACGTCGCATTCCTACTGTTGTCGCTCGGTGGACTTGGACTTGTCGTCGAGATCTGGAGTCCGGGATTTGGGATCGCCGGCGCGCTGGGTCTGGGGTTTCTTATCCTGGCTTACGCGTCACTCGGGAGTTTGCCATTTTCCTGGGCGGGCATCGGGTTGATCGGGCTCGCGGCGGCGTTGATCGCCGCAGAAATGCATGCGCCCGGGGGAAGCGCGTTTGGCGTCGCTGGAGTCGTTGCTCTGATCCTGGGCGGGCTTTTCCTGTTTAACTCCGCGGGAGGATCGGGAGTTTACGGTCCCCCGGTCAACGTTAGCCTGTGGCTGTTGGGTGGCGTGAGTTCGGTCGCCCTGGCACTGGTCGGCTGGCTCGCGTGGGAGATGAGGCGAACAAGGTTCGAGAAGGCGTATGTTTCAGCCACGTCAGGCGCGGCTTTGATCGGCCAGGTTGCGCTCGTTACCCGAAGGCTGGAACCTTCCGGCGAGGTGTTGGTCGCCGGCGAGCACTGGCAGGCGAGCGCTCCCGACGATCACCCCGTTGACACCGGCGGTGAGGTCGTAGTGCGCTCGGTCGAAGGGTTCCACCTGAGCGTGGACCCAGTGGCCAGACCGGAATCAGAGCCGGAATCAGAGCCGGAATCAGAGGAGGAAGGGGAGGCCCGAGTTCCCGACATGAGTGGGTGACACGTTCAGGATTAATGAGAAAGGCGGTCGTCGATGGCGATTATTAACTTCGTGCGGGACTACGAGCGGATTGCTCGATTCAAGTTCGGCCGATTCCAGGGGATGCTTGGACCCGGTGTGGTTCTATCGATCCCGATAGTCCACCAGATCCGCAAGATCGACACGCGGATCGAGGTCGTGGATATCCCGCGGCAGACCAACATCACGCGGGACAACGCTCCAATCACGATCGACTTTCTTGTTTACATGCGGGTCGATCTCGTCGAGGCCCAAAAAGCTGTCCTGGAGGTTGGCAACTACCGGGGGGCGGTGATCGGACTCGCGACTACGACTCTTCGCGCCGTGATAGGTGACATCGCCCTGGACGAGGTGCTGTCCCAACGGGAGCGGATCAACGAGATGATTCGTCTCCGCCTCGACACCGAGACGGCACGCTGGGGAATCAAGGTCACAAACGTCGAGATACGCGAGATCGAGCCCCCGCGTGACATTCAGGACGCCATGAACCGCCAGATGTCCGCCGAGCGGCTTCGCAGGGCCGTGGTGACCGAGGCGGATGGAACGCGAGAGTCCAGCATCACCATCGCCGAGGGAGCGAAACAGGCGTCTATCCTTGAGGCCGAAGGCGCAAGGCAGGCGGCGATCCTTGAGGCTGAGGGTGACCGGCAGGCGGCGATCCTGCGCGCCGAGGGTTTTGCCGAAGCGCTGGAGAAGGTGTACGGCGTGGCACAGACCGTGGACCAGAAGACGATGAGCCTTCAGTACTTCGAGGCGCTCAAGAGCATCGGGGAAGGCGCCTCTACCAAGATCGTCTTCCCGATGGAGTTCACACGCTTCCTCGGACCGCTCGGAAACATGTTCGGGTCAGACGACGCCGACAAGTTGCCCGAAAAGACGTAGTTTGACCTGACCGCGCTGCGGATGGGTGTCGTAGGGGCGGGGGCTTGCCCCGCCCGTGGGCGTATTGCCATACGCCCGTACACTTTGCATTACGGCCGCATCGCCCAGGCTGCGACACCGGCCAAAACCCTCTCCCTGACCAGCGAGAGAACCTCGATTCCCACCTCTCCGAGGGAGAAACAGGCCGTGCCGCGGACGCGCGTCGTAGGTGTAGGGGCGGGGCTTGCCCCGCCCGCTGGCGTATTGCCGTACGCCCGTACACGTTGCATTACGGCCACTTCGCCCAGGCTGCGACACCCGCGTAAACCCTCTTCCTGACCAGGGAGAGCCCCCGGTTTTCCGGCGCGGCCGGATGCGCGAGGCTACATCCTCGTCCTCATAAAGATCGACCCTAGATGTAGGCGATCGCGCCGTCTGATAGCAGCCGGTCGCCGCGGTGCCAGTTCGACTGGTACGGCCTCTCGGCGATGGCGTCCAGGTTCAGGTCGATCCCCCAGCCCGGACTGGCCGGGATGTCGTGGTGGCCATCGCTGACCACGGGCGCCGATTCGACGAACGAAAGCTCGATCTCCGAGAACGGCCGCATCTCCTGGATCAGGAAGTTCGGCGTCGCAACGTCAAAGTGAAGATTGACGGCCGTCGCAACCGGCCCCATCGGGTTGTGTGGGGCGATCGTAACGTCGTGTGCCTCTGCGTCCGCCGCGATCTTCCGCATCTCGGTCATGCCGCCGACGATGCACATCTCCGGCTGGATGATGTCTGCCGCGCCCGCCCGCATCAACTCTCGCAACTCGAACTTCGTGTAAAGACACTCCCCAGTGGCCAGGGCGAATGGCATCTTCTTGCGCAACTCGCCCATGGCGTGCCGGTTCTCCATCCGGAGCGGTTCTTCCATGAACATCGGCGAGTGCACCGAGAGCGCATCCGCCAGCTCCAGCAACCGTCCCGCCTCGAACACCGCGGCGTGGGCGTCGAGGCCGATCTCCGCGTCTGGTCCGGCCGCCTCGCGGAGCGCGCCGATCAACTCCACGCCCGAGTCCACCGCTTTGAGCCATGGGAGATCGCGCCAGTCGGCCGGCAACGGGCTGGTCTTAAAGGCCGTATATCCGAACGTATCTACCGCGTTTCGGACCGCGTCGCGCAGGGCATCGAGCCCGGCTCCGGCGCTATCGCCGACGTTGACGTCCAGGTAGCCGCGAATCCGGTCCCGGTATCTGCCGCCGAGCAGATCGTACACGGGGAGGTTGTACGAACGCGCAGTAATGTCCCAAAGGCTCTGGTCTATGCCCGAGAGCGCCGCCATCCCGGACGAGCCGGGGGGGAATCGGGCGCCCTGGTACATCATCGCCCACAGGTATTCGATCCTGGTGGGGTCGTGGCCGACGATCTGTTCTGCGAAGTAGCCGACCCACTCCTTCGTCGCAAGATCGGGCCCGACTCCGTACGCCTCGCCGATCCCTTTCAGACCTTCGTCGGTGTGGGTCACGATGAAGATGCTATTGCCGGCGTTGGGCGCGTCAGCCGTTGTCCGGCTCGCGACCAGGCATTCGACTTCGGTGATCTTCAATGCAGCGCCTTTCGTTTGCGGAATGTCTGGATGGTGCCCGGGGTTATCCGGTTAGATGAACGCCGGGGCGCCGTCGGAGTGTGTCGGGAAGCCGCGATTCCAATGCCGGGGCGGGTTCGCGGTGATCGCTTCCAGGTTCAACTCCATCCCGATGCCGGGGGCGGTCGGCAGCTCAAAGTAGCCGTCGACCGGTTCCCACATGCGGTCGACGAACTTCGCCTTCTCCTGCTTGTGCTCGCCGTGGTACTCGAGGATGGTGAAGTTGTTGATACTTGCCGCGTAGTGAACGCCGAGCGCCGTGGAGAGCAACCCGAGCGGGTTGTGAGGGGCCACCGCGACGTAGTTGGCCTCGGCCATTGCGGCGATCTTGCGCCCCTCCAGCAGTCCGCCGCACACGAGCAGGTCCGGCTGGATGATGTCCACGGCGTCCTGGTCGAAAAGCTCTGCGAACTGTGTGATCCCGGACAGGTTCTCGCCGGTGGCGATCGGGATGCGCAGCTCGCGGCGGACCTGCGCCGTGCTGGGGATGTAGTCAGGCCTGACAGGCTCTTCGACGAACATGAGGCGGAAATCGGAGAGCGCTTCGGAAAGTTGCCTGGCCCGCATCGGCTCACGGAGCGTGCTGTGGATGTCGACGGCAAGGTCGATATGGTCGCCGACCGCGGCTCGCAATGACCCGACCCGGTTCGCGACCTCACGGACCACGGCCAGCCACGGCATTTGCTGCCAGCCGGGAGGGTAGAGCGAGGCCTTGAAGGCGGTGTACCCCTCTGAGAGCAGTGCAATGGCCTGTGCGGCCTGTTCGGCGGCGGTGTCGCCGTGTATCTGGTGGTAGACGCGAACCCGGTCGCGGGTCGGGCCGCCGAAAAGCCGGTATATCGGGACGCCCGCCCGTTTGCCCGCTATGTCCCAGAGGGCGTGATCGACGCCGGAGAGGAACGACCACTCGACCGGCCCGAGCGGGAAGCGCATCGTGTTCTTCGCCCTGCGCAAAAGCCACTCGATGCGCGACGGATCCTGGCCGATGAACCATTCTTTGCTCGACTCTGCGGCCGCAAGGATCGCCTCGTCGGGTCCGATGGTGTACGGCTGACCGTTGCCGGTGATCCCTTCGTCCGTTGTGACCTGCAGGAATACGGAATTACGTCTGCCGTCGTGGCAGTGGTAGGTCTTGATGTCGGTGATTTTCACGATCGGCGGAACCTTAGACCTTGCCTCCGGAGCCTCACGGCTGCTCGGACGCGCGTTCGAGTGATGATGATTGCGCGCCCTCGGCTGCGCACAGGTCGCCTGAATCCCTCAATCACCTGCCATTGGGGAGGAATCGTTGGGCAGCGGCAGTATAAGCCGGAATCACGGCAGGTTCCGCCGCCTTGTTTGGCGTGCCCGGCGCGGTCGCCACGGGAGTCACGGGCTAACTATGGCCGGCGCATATGAGGAGTCGGGCGCCTGTGGGCTCGCGGTCCGCGTGCATCCGCTGGCGCATCTTCTGGCTGACGAGGCGGCGTTGGCTGCGGTGGGGTAGGTGGCAAAGACCAGCGTGGTTCGACCGCGCTGGCGGGGACGTGATCGGTCTTTTATTTCGTTAAGCTACACGCAATTCTTATTGAAGCGAATAATGCCGATGACATGGAGCAAGAATGCTACCAGTATATCTTTCTAATCGCTTGTACATATTACTGATCTTGAATACGGACCAGCATCAATATTGACGTTTGTGAAACCGAACGTATTGTCAAAATATGTTCATTATCGTGCGCCGCCGCCCCGGAGCACTCCGCGACTGCGGGGTACTTTCGTACCTGAGCCAGCGAACCTCGCGAAGTATCATTAGCTAAACATAACGTAAAACATGCCGGGGATTACGCCACCAGCCCGGCATGATCCCGGCTACAGTATTTGTGCAGTAGGTTCCCGGCTTTACCGTCAGGCACAACCCCGTAGCCGATCCGTGCCTGGCGAACTGGGGAATAACCGCACTTCGCCGAAGCGCGGGTCACTCTTATCGAGCGCCCGGTCGCTTCGATATTTTCACAGACCATGGCGTCAAGAGCGGCAGGCTGTCGGTCCACCGGCCGGGTGACGAGGCAACGCCCCGCCGTACAAATCCGGTGTTCGCGAGCGGGCGGGCGCGCCGCTGCGAGGTCTGTGCCGCAGCGACGTGCAGATCACAAGCGACATGCCAGAGGGCCGTAGCAGTTGTGGCGATCCGCGTCCGGCCACGCTTGAAAGCGCGATGGAGAGACACATACGGGCCGGGACGTTTGATGCTCGACGCAGATGTGGTTCGTTGGTCACGGGCTCCGGATCTGCCCTCACCTGGACTGCACACGAATCGAAGCCTGAGCTGTGCCGCCTTCATTCGATAGGTCCGCCGATGCGCCCCAGATCGGAATCAAGCGGTCAATCGGCGGGTTTCCGGGTTTCCTGAGTGTTTGTCATGACATGAACGTGACCGTCTGGCTCGGCGCGAAGTAGCGAGGTCATGCTCGCTGGCTGATCCTCGACTTGATTGCAGAGCGAGGGCCGCCAGGTGCGGCCGCCGGTTCCCTACACGCGACCGTGTACCCCCGGCGAGACCGGCAACATGAAGGCATGATTGCCGTGAACGGTAGGCAAATCGCCAATGCATCGGGCAAGTCGGATGATTTGCCGGTGGACAAACGGCGATTAATCCGGCATAATGCCGGTATGGACAGCAAAAACCTCGGATACATGCCGTGTATGCCGGGGAAAAAGAACCTCCTCAGCGTCTGCGGGTTGGGGAAAATGCCCGCCGTTCAAGATCGCCCATACGGGCGATGATTCGCTTCTGAGGGTCTTCAGATACTGATCCGGCGCTACCGGGCGTTCTCCGGGCCTTCCAGGCCTATTTGTTCGTGGATATCCATAGAATCAGGACGATGAGTATTGGGAAAATTAGGACAGTACGAATACCCGGACGCTTCGCTCAATGATTCGCTGGCAATTGGCCGTCGTATCGCGCGGGAGTTCATGGGCTCCGTGACCCGGGCAACGCTCGCGAGCGCGTTGCAGATGAGCGATCGCGGCGGCGGGTTTGGCGCCCGGCTTGGCGCCATGCGGATCTGGGGTATCGCAGAGGGGCGCGGCACGATTCGCCTTTCTCGAAACGGCCTCAGGGCCGTCAACCCGCTTACGCCGGAAGAGACGGCGATGGCGCGTCACGATCTGGCGTCCTCGGTCTCGCTTTTTGTCGAACTCGCCAGACGGCTTGAGGGAATACCACCGGATCGCGCCCGACTCGCCTTGCTGATCGAGGACATCACCGGCGCCGGCCGCATGGATATAGAGCGCCGCTTGCCTGTGGTCGCCCGAGTCTTTGAAGAAGTGTTGCCGCTACTGTCTGGCTCCGGTTCGATGTCGGTCGGCCGGAGGGCGTCGATCTCCGAGGATCATGCCCGTCCGCCAACCGGCGACAACCGTTCCGGGAGGGGATTTCTTGATATCCCATCGCTGTTGGACGACGCGTCGCCCCAACACACGTCGTCCTCATCGACCACGGATCAGCCTGTGCAACCACGGATCGAGGTACTGTTCCCGGATGGACGTATCTCACTCCCGGAGTCGATCGCCAGTCTGGACGTAATTATTCAGGTACTGCAGGAACGCCGTGGCAACCTCGCCCGTGGAAGCCGCCCGACCTCGTTCTAGACCTGCGGCGAGGATGTGGCGATGCGGCCGCGCGGTGCGCGATCACCAAGCCTCCCATTGTCCGGGCTCAGACGGGCCCGGTTAGATCTTGAGCAAGACTTTGTGCACGCCGCGTTCCCGGGCGTCGAGCTGTCGATAGCCCTCTGCCGCGTCGCTGATCGGCATCACGTGCGACACGATCGGGGCCAGGTCCAGCGTTCCGCCCCAGAGGGCGAGCATCGTTTTCGACACCGTCGTCCGGTCTGGCGGCGCGACTCGGAGGACAACGGGGAGGGTGGCCCCGGCGAGTTCCGCGGGTTCGGGTAGGGGAAAACCCGGGACAGCCGGTTCGGTGTGGATCACGACGCCGTCTGGACCGGCCAGTCGCCGCGCGATATCGATTTTGTCTTGCCCGACTCCGGCCCCGACAATCACCGCGCCCGGACCGTCTCCTCCGGTCTCTTCCCGCACCGTGTCGCAGACCTGCGGCTCAGCCGTGTCAAACGAAACCGCTCCCAGCCTGCGCGCCAGTCCAAGTCGTCTATCGTCGTCGTCCAGGGCGACAACGTCCTTGATGCCAGCGTCCCGTAACGCGATAAGAGCGGCCGCCCCGTAAGGGTCGCAGCCGATCACCCCGATGCGTGCGGCGCCGGTCGCCAGGGCCAGCTTCGCCGCTGCGGCTCCGAGGGCATAGGTGTCGCCGAGCAGAAGCGCCCGCTCCTCGATGGCCGCGGTCGGAACCTTGAGAAGGGTGTTGTCGGCATCGGGAACGCGTACGTAAAGGGCGTTTCCGCCGTCGAGGCCGTCGCATCCGAAGGCCCGCCGCACGCCGCCCTGATCGAACACGCCTATCCCCGTTACAAGATCTCCGAGGCCGACGGACCCGACCTCGGCCCCGGTTTCATCGACAACGCCGCAAAACTCCGCGCCGGGTACAGTTCCGGGCCACGGATCCGGTCCTCCGTAGCGGGCGATGTCGCGCGGGCCAATGGCCGTCGTGGTGACACGAACAATGACGTCGGTGTCGCTGACGATGCGGGGGGTGCGACGCTCGACAAACTCCACGCGACCAGGTGCCTCGAAACTCAGCGCCAGCATCGTGGCAGGCCCCCGCGCAGTTCAGCCGGTAGAAGTGCTTCCCACTTGAGTCGCAGCCGTGCAGTGGCGCGCGTGGCACTCCCAACGACTCTCTCGGCAACGTGTTTCACGCTTGCGCGAGACGCGACCCACGCTGCACGGCCGGGGATAGGACACCCGATGCCCACGGTCCGGCGTGGCGGGCAGAAGCGTTGCTGAGGCCACAGAGGCGGGCGCTCCTGATCAGACGTGCTCCTTGACGGTCTCCGCCAGTTTGCGCGTCATTCCGGGGGACGCAGCGAGATCGTCTAGCGACGCCTCACGTATGCCCTTGAGCGAACCAAACTGCCTTACAAGCTGGCGTTTGCGTTTCGGTCCGATCCCCGGTACCAGGTCCAACGCTGACTGGCGGGCGCTTTTGGACCGCAGATTGCGATGGAAAGTGATGGCGAACCGATGCGCCTCGTCCCTGATGCGTTGGACCAGGAACAGCCCTTGCGAACCGCGCGGGAGTACAAATGGGTCTGTCGAGTCCGGTATGAATATCTCTTCCTCTTGCTTTGCCAGGCTGGCGAGCGGGACACCTTCCACGCCGAGTTCCAACATCACTTGTAGTACGGAGCTCAACTGGCCTTTGCCGCCATCGATCAGTACAAGGTCTGGCACGATCCCGAAGGAGTCCGTTTTCGTTACTTCCCCGGACTTTTCATCGTCGTTCCGGGCTTCCACGGCTTTCTGGAGGCGAGAGAAACGCCGACGGAGCACCTCACGCATCGACGCGAAGTCGTCGTTCTTGTCGTGGGTTTTGATCTTGAAGCGCCGGTAGTCGGACGTCTTCGGCTTTCCGTCCTCGAACACCACCATCGACGCGACGGTATTTGTGCCCTGGATGTGCGATATGTCGTAGCACTCCATCCGGTGCGGGAGGCGGGGCAGGCTGAGCTCCTCCTGGAGCTGCTGCATGGCTGAATCCATCACGTCAGAATCGGAGAGCCACTTCAACTTGAGCTGCTCAAGCCCCTCCGCCGCGTTCTGGCCGACCATCTCCAGAAGGCGGCGTTTCTCGCCCCGTCTCGGCACCGACAGGTTGACGGGTCCGTGACGGCGCTCCGAGAGCCATGACTCGATCACGCCGGCGTCTTCGATCTCGACCGGCACGAGCACACGCCGCGGGACGTGTGACGCCGAGTCGTAGAACTGCTTGATGAACTGGGTGAGGATGCCCGAGGCGTCCTCGTCCCTCGCGCCCGCCATGATGAAGTGGTCTCGACCGATCAGGTTGCCGCGTCGGACAAAGAAAACCTCCACCCACGCCTCATCCCGGTCGCTGGCGATCGCGATCACGTCCAGGTTCTCCCCGGACATCGAAAGTACCTTCTGGCCCTCGTACACCCTCTCGATCGCCCGGAGCTGATCGCGGAGCGCCCCGGCGCGCTCGAACTCCAGCGCATCGGACGCCACCATCATCTCGTCGTCCAGACCGCTGACGACGCCCCTGGTATCGCCCTCGAGGAACATGATCACCTGGTTGATGACATGCATGTATTCGTCGCGATCGACCGCCCCGATGCAAGGCCCGACGCAACGCTTGATATGAAAGTCCAGGCATGGCCGGTCGTCTGTGCCCGTGATCGCCTTTGTGCATGAGCGGTAGGGGAACAGTCGCTTCAGGAGGTCCAGCGTCTTGCGTACGCTACCGGCGCTCGCGAATGGGCCGAAGTAGCGCGCGCCGTCGTTGGCGGTGCGCCGTGTCACGAAAACCTGCGGGTACGGCTCGTTGACGTCGATCTTGATGTACGGGTAGGTCTTGTCGTCCTTCAGCCTGATGTTGTATCGGGGCTTGTGCTGCTTGATCAGGCTGTTTTCGAGAAGGAGGGCTTCCTGTTCGGACTCGGTGACGATGTACTCGAAATCGGCGATGTGCGACACGAGCGTTCGTGTCTTCGGGTCGAGCCCTGAATCGGACCCGAAGTACGAGCGAAGCCGATTGCGCAGGACGGACGCTTTGCCGACGTACAAGATGTCGCCAGATTCGGCCCGCATGAGATACACGCCGGGCGAAAGCGGGACAGCGGCGAGTCGCCGGGCGAAACGGCGAGCGCGGGTCACAGGTTTGCTGGCGGGGGACGTTGGCATCAAGTCTAGGGTAGCCGAATAGTCAATTCGGGTCCTCTGAAACGGCGGTCGTCAGGTATGAAATCTGTGAATCGGAACTGGATCGCACTTGATGGTTCCACCAACGCTGTTCTGAATCCTCCCCGGAAACTCGGCGGGCGGTTGCGGAGGGTAGATCCACGATGGGGACTTCTCCCTCACACCGACCCGCGCTCAGAGAGCCCCCGGTTGGGAGAGGATCGTTCCCGTGCGGCGACTACCGAAGTACGACGGTAAGGACACCGAGGATGATCACAGTGCCCCCGACCATTACCCCGAGTTTCTTCAGCTCCGCCGGCAGGTTCTGTGAGAAAACTGCCGCCCGGTTGCGTGCTCCGGCTCCCCTCCGAGCGCGTGCTGCGCGGCGTCGTTCCGCCCGCGCTCCACGCGCAACGGTCGCCGGACGGGAGTCGGTACCCTCCGAGGATTCGTCGTCGTCGATATCGGCGATGCCGCTTTCATCGAGAAGCAGGTCATCGTCATCGCGATCGCCGTCTTCTGGCACGGGACCCATGAAGACGTTCGGCTGGCGTTCACGGCGGCCGCGGCGCTGGCTCGGCGAGGGGGTAGTACGGCGGTTACGACGAGGCATAGGTGTCTAAGTAACTCGGGAGGGTAGAGGGGTATTGGCGTCAGCGCAGGGTCCGCTCCGAAAGAGCCCGGGAAGCGTCCATGATTCGAGCGGCTGCCCACTCGTCACTGACCTGGGAGAGATTCCACATCACATGATACAGGAAGGGGTCGAGTGGGCTGGTACCGAAAGCGCGCTCAAAATAGCGCGCCTGAGCGGTGTCTGAGCGGTCCACGTACTGCTCTGCGGCCTCCATGTCATCAAGCTGGAATTGACTCAGAACCCGGCGTGCCCGGTCTGAACGCTGGGCGACCAGGCCCACGCGCAACACGTCCGGTTTGTCCCTCAAGATCGCAGCGCAGCCACGACTTACGATGACGGCGTTGCCTGCCTCCGCAACGTCTCGTATCACCTCGGCGGTCGTACTTATGAAATGTTGCTCGTCCACCTCCTGTGCGGAGGTGGCGGGCGACACACTCATCTCGGCGTACGGCCGGGCGATCAGCGTGTCTACACCCGGACCGAAGTAAGGGTCTCCACCCGCCCCGGCGACCGATGATCTCTCGAGCATGCGCTGGACCAGGTTTACGAATCGCTCGCCGCGGCCCGGTGTCCGGAGAGTCGAGTCGTGGACGGCTTCGACGGTCGCGCCGACGCGTCGGGCGATCTCGGCGAGGAGCAGTCGGTCGACGAAATCCAGGCCCATTTCACGGGCCACCGCTCGGCCGACATCTACGGCGCCGGAACCAGCGCGTCCCTCGATTGCGATAACGGTCATATGTCGGTCCCCCAGTAAGTGAGGATCGGCGGCGCGCGTGCCCGGTCGGCACGCCGCCAAAGGTCACGCGTTGCGAATGCGCCAGTCTACCCCAGCCGAGACCGTTCCCTAAGCTCGGGGAAACGCCCGGTCGTACTCTTCCCGGACGTGCTCCGAGGTGAGATGCGTATAGATCTGAGTTGTGGCGATGCTGGCGTGGCCGAGCATCTCCTGGACATGGCGCAGCGACGCGCCGCCTCGAAGCATGTGGGTGGCGAAGGAGTGACGGAGCGTGTGCGGCGTGATGTCGTCCGAGATTCCGGCAACCCTGGCGGCGCGTTTGAGTCGTAGCCAGAAGCCCTGTCTGCTCAGACGACGTCCGTTGCGGTTGAGGAATAGCGCCTGGGATTGAGGCGGACGCTCGAGTGCAGGCCTTACCGTCTGCAGGTAGGCGTCGACTGTTTCCAGCGCCTGCCCGTGGAGTGGCACGACACGCTCTTTGGAACCTTTGCCGATGCATCTAACCGAGCCCAGTTCGAGGTCGAGGTCCCGGATGTCCAACCCGACAAGCTCGCTGACACGCAAACCGGAGGCGTAAAGGACCTCCACCATCGCCGCGTCGCGCATCCCCTCCGGCGTGTCGTCCTTGTACACACTCCCGAGCAGGCGATCGACATGCTCGACCGACAGCGCCTTTGGCAGGCTACGTCCCGGGCGAGGAGACCGCAGAGATTCCGTTGGGTTTTCGTCCACGATCCCGTCTTCCCGAAGAAAACGGAACATGGACTTCAACGCGGCGATCTTCCGAGCACGTGTGCTCCGTGCGTAGCCGCGTTCGGCAAGGTCATCGAGGTATGCGGCGATGTCGCCCTTGTTGACATCAGCCCAGCGTCCCGTTTGAGCGCGTGCCTCCAGAAACTCGACCAGAGCGGTGAGATCGTTGAAGTAGGCGTCGAGCGTATTGGATGACAGGCCACGTTCGACGGCGAGATAGTTCAGAAATGAGTCGATCTGCTCAAGCACGACAAGACGGTAACATTGCAGAGTGTGACGCTGCCCGTTGCCTTCCGACGCTCGAAGCGTCGAATCGAGAGTGACCGAATTGACCGCTCCCTGTCGTTTGACCCCCCGGCGGGCGGTATCTAGACTCGATTCGTCCCCGGAATAACCGGGAATAACCGGGAATTACTGGGAGTCACTGGCCGCAAACCGACCTCGTACCACCCCGATCCAACTAAACACCACGCTGGCCGTATTTCGGCCAAACACGGACATCGAAAGTACTGATGCTTCCACTATTAGAGATCGAGATCCCGTTCGATCCGAACCTGATCGATACAGGGGGATTCGTGCTGAGTTGGCATGGCCTGCTCAGCTTCGTTGGCGTGGCAACCGCCGTCTACATGGTGGCTCGCTGGGCGCGCCAGGAGCGGCTCGACCCGGATATGGTGTACAACACCGCGATCTGGGCGATTCTTGGCGGAATCGTCGGCGCCCGTATCGTCCACGTGGCTGACAACTTTGGTGGCGGTGGCGCGTACGGCTTCGACGACCCGTTTCAGTGGTTCGCCGTATGGAGTGGGGGAATCGGTCTCTGGGGCGCAATACTCGGCGGCTGGATCGCCGGGATGATCTATGCGTCCATCTCCAACTATCCGGTCGGCAAGCTGATGGACCTTTCGGCCCCGGCCTTGCTCGTGGCGCAGTCTATAGGGCGCGTCGGCGACATCATGAACGGCGAACACTGGAGCAAGAACACTGATCTGTTCTTTGGCTGGGTGTTCACACACGCCAGCAGTCCGGGCGCTAACCCGCCGAGCCGGCTTAACGGTGTTCTCGATCCCACCCAGGGAAGCCACCCGGTTGTCGTATACGAGATCATCTGGAACATGCTTGTGCTCGCCGGAATATGGCGATTCCGCAAAAGCTTCCGGCCCGATGGCGCAGTCTGGATGATCTACCTGGGCCTTTACGCTTTCGGCCGCTTCTGGATCCAGTTCCTGCGACTGGACGACGAGAAGTTCTGGAACCTGCAAGAGGCCCATCTGATAGCGCTCGGCGTCATGGCCATTTCTATCGGATTCGTGATCTGGAAGGTACGGCTCCGGAAACCCGGCGAAGGGCCCGACATCACGGAACCGCAGGAGCGGCCGTCGCGTGGGAGGCTCCGCAGGGCGAGGCAGCGCGGCTAAGAAACTGTCTCAATAGCTCTGCTATCCGGCATGTATGTGCGAACCACCTCCGCCTGCCAACGCATCGTAGGGGCCGCTGACTACCGGCCCGGGTGGCGCGGCGGGGCGTGGAATCGGCCAACCGTGCCGGGAAGGGCGGATAGTCATTCGCCCGTACAGCGCGACCATGAAACTATCTCAAAAGCTGCCATCCGGCATGTATGTACGAACCACCTCCGCCTGCCAACGCATCGTAGGGGCCGCTGACTACCGGCCCGGGTGGCCCGGCAGGGCGTGGAATCGGCCAACCGTGTCGGGAAGGGCAGTTAGGCCTGTGACCCGAAGTAGGACCGAGGCGTCGCTCGTCTGGCCGCAATGGATCGCGGTGAGCGTCGGCCTAGAATTTGAGTGGTAGGGTTCGATGCGCTGCGACCCACAGGCGGGCCGCTCATTTGCCTCAACGTGTAGCGCTGGCGAGACGCTTCCCGCTCCCGGGGGTGACGGGATGGGTGTGGATCGTAGTCTTGCCATAAGACGAACGCGGATGCGGTCGAAGTCACCGGCACTTCGAGAGCCCCAGAGTCCCCGGGCGCGGGGGCGGTTTACATCTCGTCGACTGCGCCGTTTAGATCGGCGAAGAACGGCGTCGACAAATCCCGCGGGCAGGACCGCTCAGACCGCAGAAGGTCGTACGTCCAGTAGTCTCAACTCGTGCCTCGTGCGGCCCCGCCACACGTTGGTGTGGAGCGAGTACGCGGCGTCCACCGTCCCCCCGCCGAGTTCCGTGCCTCCGAGCCCAAACCCGATGGCGTCCCAGCTATCACTGTCGTCGCCCAGCACCATGCGGAGATGGCGGCCGCTTGCGCCCATCGTTCGGACCTGGGCGGGAGCGAGGTTGCGCGTGATGAACACCGGCGCCGGGTTTTCCTCGCCAAACGGACCGAGGGCCTTCACAAAATCCCATGTCGGTTTACCGAGTTCAGAGAACCCTATCTCTGCATCCGCCACGATGAACGGGGCGTCGCGGACCGGGCCTGACTCCGCCAGCGTCACCTGTTCCATAAAGGCGTCCAGAACCTCTTCAAGGCGCTCCATACGCACTGTGAATCCGGCAGCCCTGGCGTGCCCACCCCACTGCTCAAATCGCTCGGAGACCACGGACAGAGCCGCGTGGACATCCACCCCGGCCGTACTTCGGACCGAGGCGCGGGCATGCGTCTCCCCGATAGCGATCGCCACCGCTGGACGGTCATACTCGCCGCATAGCCGGCCGGCCAAGGGGCCGAGAATTCCCGTCCTGAACCGGCTCGATCGGACGATCAGGAGGGGCGGCATGCCACCGTTCTGCATCGCTCCAGACAGTTCCAGGCTCGCGCTGTCCCACGCCTCCTGGCTGAGTTGACGCCGCTCGGTATTTAGCTCATCAATGTGCTGCGCCAGCATCAGAGCCTCAGCGGGGTCGCTCGCCGTCAGAAGGTTGAGGCTGGGACCTGCTTCGCCCAATCTGCCGGGCGCGTTGAGACGGGGGATTACGTTGAAGGAGAGCGCTTCCGTGTCCAGGTCCCCGCCGTTTGGGTGGGCGCGGGCCAGCAACGCAGCCAGACCGGCATGGCTGGTCTTTTGGAGTTGCCGAAGGCCCTCCGAGACGATGATCCGGTTCTCGCCCTTTAGCGGAGCGACATCGGCCACGGTGCCAAGCGCGGCGAGCGCTATTACGTGCGACGGCCAGCTAATGCCGGCGCGCAAGTACATGGCCTGCGCGAGCTTGAACGCCACCCCTGCGCCCGTCAGACCCGCTCCAGCGCCGTTGACGCCAAGGTGGGGATTTACGACCGCCCACGCTCGCGGTGGGCGGATCTGGACCAGGTGGTGGTCCGTCACGATGACATCGACGCCGATCGACGCGGCGAACGCTATCTCGTCGGTGTCGGTCGAGCCGGTGTCGACCGTGATCACGAGCGATGCGCCGTCCGTGGCCAGACGGCTAATCGCGTCGTTGTCGAGGCCGTGGCCGGAGCCGTCTCTGCCTGGTATGTGCGCGACAGCGACGCCGCCGAGGTCGCGAATTGCGTGAAGCAGCAACGCCGTCGCGGAAAGACCGTCAACGTCAAAGTCTCCGTAAACGGCGATCTTTTCCCGATTGCCCATCGCCCTGAATACACGATCTACTGCGCGCTCCATATCGGGCAGGGCGAACGGGTCTCCAAGACCAGCCAGGTCCGGGTTGAGGAAGGCTCGCGCTTCCTCGGCGCTCCGAAGTCCGCGGTTATGGAGCAGACGAGCGCCTAATGCGCCGGTCGTTGGAGCGACGCCGACGAGCAATGAAAGCGCATCGAGCTCAGGCTCGGGGGTGATGGCCCAGCGTCGGTCGGTCACTCAGCGGCTCGCTGATGAGATGCGCCGGTCCTGAACGTCTGCGGCGCGCGGATCCCGGTGTTTAATCGAAACAGGCCGGCGGCGGGGTGAGACGATAAATTGATGGTCTATCCCTCGAACGCCGTAAAGACCAGGCTGGCGTTGTGGCCGCCAAATCCGAGTGAGTTCGACATCGTGGCGCGGATTACGCCGCGGCGCGTGATGTTCGGTGTGTAGTCCAGATCACAGTCCGGGTCCGGATTCTGGAGATTGATAGTGGGCGGTATGGCCGACTTTGTTATCGCAAGCACAGCGACCGCCGCCTCGACGCCTCCGGCGGCCCCAAGCAAGTGCCCGGTCATCGATTTCGTGGAGCTAATCCGGACCTTTGAGGAAACCTCAGCGCCCAGGGCACCCTTCATCGCTTCGGTCTCGGTCTTGTCGTTCAGAGGGGTAGAGGTCCCGTGGGCGTTGATGTAGTCAAGCTCGTCCGGCGCCATATTTGCCTGTTTCATCGCCAGCTTGATGGCCCGAATCGCTCCCTCGCCGCCGGGCGCCGGCTGAGTTACGTGATGGGCGTCGGAGGTGGAGCCGTATCCGGCCAGCACCGCGAGCGGTTCCGCTCCGCGCGCCATGGCATGCTCTATCGACTCAAGCACCAGAACGCCGGCGCCTTCACCGAGCACAAAACCGTCGCGTTCTGCGTCGAACGGCCTCGATGCGCCTTTTGGATCGTCGTTGTTCTTTGAGAGGGCCATGCAGGCGTTGAACCCGGCGACAGCGATCGGACATATGCCGGCTTCTGTCCCGCCTGCGATCGCGACGTCGGCATCACCCCGCTCGATCATGGCCTTCGCCTCGCCGATAGAGTCGGCGCCGGTGGCGCAGGCGGAAACGGTGGCGAAGTTGGGACCTTTCGCACCGATCAACATAGATACCTGGCCGCCAGCCAGGTCTGTCAGCATCATCGGTATCAGGAACGGATTGACCCGGGTCGGGCCCTTTTCGCGGAGCACGTCGAACTGCTCGGAAAGGGTGAGGATGCCGCCGACGCCGCTGCCGATCAGGACGGCGACGCGCGTAGCGTCCTCCTTCTCCATGTCCAGCCCCGCCTGATCCATGGCCTCAAGGCTGGCGACGCAGGCGAACTGCGCAAAACGGTCAAGCCGGCGGGACACTTTGCGATCAAGCCTCTCAAGGGGATCGAACTCAGGAATCTCGCCGGCGATGCGACTCTCAAACCCCTCGGAATCGAAGGACTGGATGTGGTCAATTCCCGACACCCCGTCGACCAGATTCTTCCAGGTGGTCTTCTGGTTTACTCCGACCGGGGTAATCAGGCCGACGCCAGTTACCACCACACGTTCGGTCATACCGTGATCCCTTCCTTGCGCCAGACGGGCGCGTGGGCCGGGTGTTGGACGCCGATCTGTGACCGGCGTCTGATTTTTAGATGTTATTTAAGGGTTCGTGCGGATGGCCCGCACACATGCCCGCGCCCATTTCAGCCCGGACGCAAGCGGATTATAGGACTAGCGCACACTTCGCCGGATGATCGACGCCCGGCAACTGGAACAGAGGACTCAGTCAGATCGATCTTAGATCGAAGAGGGGTGGTCCGCTCCGAATAGGGGTCTCGACAGATAATAGGCAACCTGGACACTTCACGACGCCCTGCGATGAGCCGCCATGTTTCCCAATGCCCGCTATAAACCTTTGACAACGGTAATTCAGCCGTTCCGCCCATCAGACAGCGCTCCACGGGTTCGTATCGAGACCCACGGTTGCAAATTGAACATGGCCGACAGTCAGCGGATGGCGCGCGAGTTCGTTCTGGCGGGTTACGCGATCGCCATGGACGGGGACGCGCCGGATGTTTATGTGCTGGACAGTTGCACGGTGACCCAGGTCGCTGATCGCAAAGCGCGGCAATCGCTTGCGCGCGCTCGCCGCTCCTTCCCTGACGCTTTGATCGTCGCGACGGGATGCCTTGCCCAACGGGACGCCGCCGGGGTGGAAGATCTGGCGGCTGTGGACCTTGTCGTGACAAACCGGGAGAAGCGACGGCTAACGTCGATGGTGACCGACCGATTGGACGTCTCCCTGACGCCCCGCACGGACGGAGCGCCGCCAAAAGGGACCGGGCTGCTTCTGGGCCGTTCTCGGGCGTCGCTCAAGATCCAGGAGGGGTGTGACCAGGTCTGTTCGTACTGCATCGTCCCGTACGTACGAGGACGGGAACGGAGTGTGCCGCAGGAGATACTCGTACAACAGGTGGCAAGGCTGGTCGACGAGGGGTGCCGCGAGGTGGTGCTTACCGGCACCCAGCTCGGCAGTTACGGTTTCGACCTCCCGGACGCGAACCTGTCGTCGATGCTCCGTCGCGTACTCGGGGAAACGGAGATCGAGAGGCTGCGGGTGTCGTCGCTGCAACCCGGGGAGATCACTCCCGAGCTTCTTGAAGTCTGGTCGTTGGAAGGCGATGGACGGCTGTGCCCCCACTTCCACATGCCATTGCAATCAGGTAGCGACCCGATACTCACAAGGATGCGACGACGCTACACGCGAGAAGATTTCGTCGCAGCCGTGGGACAGGTGCGCTCGGCGTTGCCAGACGTCTCGATCACCGGCGACGCTATCGCCGGTTTCCCGGGCGAGTCTGAGGAGGACCACCGCTCGACTCTGGAAATCGTCGAGCGTGTGGAATTTGCAGACCTTCACGTGTTTCCTTACTCCGAGCGGCCGGGGACAAGCGCCGCCCATTTGGAAGACGTTGTCGATCTTCATGACAGGGCCCGACGTGCTGCAGAGCTTCGTGAACGGGCGTCGCGGTCGTCCATGAAGGTTCGTCAGAATGCGATCGGCGCCGTCCGGCCGGTGCTCTGGGAGAACGAAACCCGGGCGCCCGGGGCGCCGGCCATGGGTTTGACAGACACCTACCTGCGGGTTCGGCGAGACGGCTCACCTGAGTCCACGGGTCTGGCGAACGAGATCGAACGGGTTCGCCTTGTTCGGCTGGACGGGGAAACACTGGTAGGGGAGCCGGTCTAGCCGGTCTCGATACGATTTGACGCCGGGCGCGAAACAGCCGCCCGGCGGAGGGCGGCTGTTTCAACCCGGTGGGGGTGATTAAAGCCTGTCGTTAAACCGTCGGGACGGGCCTTATGCAGACCTGATCCCGGCGTCGTTCGAGGTACGCGGCCACATGGTTGTAGCCATGTGCGAAGACCATCAGCCAGCCTTCTCGCTCGATCTGCTCGAGGAACGAGCGCTTCTGCTCAAGTGTGGCGTCCGGTCGGCGGTCGTACGCCGTGATGTAGGGCAGGTTGATGTGGGAAGGCGTGGGAACAAGGTCGCTCAAGTAGGCGATCTTTTCCGAGCCGAGGTCGATCAGCACGGACTGGTGTCCGTCCGCCGGTCCGTCCGTGACGACGGTGCGGATACCGGGTGCGATGTCGGTGTCGCCGTCCAGTAACCGCAGCTTGTCGATCCCGTCGATCAGAGCGAAATCTTCTGCCGCTGTAAAGCCCGTGGAGACGATCGTGCGTTCGTTGGGGGAATTCAACCGCTCGAAGGCGGACCGCTGCACAACTACCGTGGCGTTCGGGAAGGTCGGGATCACGTTGCCCTGGCGGTCCAGGCGGGTGATGCCGCCGGCATGTTCAAAGTGCAGGCATGTGAGTACGACGGTGTCGATGTCACGTACCGTGAGGCCATTAGCGTGCAGGTTCCTGAGGAGCTTGGACGAGCTTAGCCCGTACAGCTCTTTGTTGCGCTCAGGGTGCCGGGCGCCGACGCCGGTGTCGATCAAGATGTTTCGGTCAGGTGTCTGGATCAGGAGGCAGTTGAGGCCCAACCGGACGCGGTTCTTGCGGTCCGGCTTGGCGTCTCTTTCCCAGACAACTTTCGGCACCTGGCCGAAAACGAGGCCCCCGTCCAAAAGATAGGACCCGTCGCTAATAACGCGCACCTGAATATTACCGAGCTGCATGGCGCCCCCCTGGCTCGTTGCAACGTGTTCGGATCGCCTCCGACACGGTCCCGAGTTGACCCCCCGGTCGACCCGTTTGGGACCTATCAAGTCGTCGTCCTGGCTGATACTCCCGGCGGTGCAAGGCCTGGGGAGATCAGTCTGCGACGGCGACGTGTTTGGCACACTAGCGGTGGGATTATTGGGACACAAGATAACGTTAGTACCGAACATAATTTCAATTAAGTATTGAACTGAGTTCACATACTCGTCATATGGCGGCTTCGTACCGGGCGCGGTAGACGGCCGATCTCGACGGCGTCCTGCATATCCGCGACGGGACCGCCGGGCGGTGCAAATATGCCTACAATGCCGCATCACGCCCGGGGCCGGACTAACGAAAGAACACCCTTCGATTCGGGTGACGAGACTCATGTGCGACCGGCGCAACGGACCTCGTATGAACCTTAAAGGAGCCCACATGGAACTCTCGGTGGTCGTTGGAGACATAGCCGGCCAGGCGGTAGATGCCATCGTCGTCAACCTGTTTAAAGGAGTTGATTCGCCCGGCGGCGCGACCGGCGCCGTGGACGGCGCTATCGGCGGCGCTATCAGCCGCCTTATAGCCGCCGGGGAGATCAAGGGCGGACGCGGCGAAGTCACCGTGATCCACACCCTGGGCGATGCTTACCCCGGGTTTGCGCCGGACCGGGTGATCGTCGCGGGCCTCGGAAGTCCTGAGGAGTTTGACCTGGACGGCGTCCGTTCCGTGAGCGCCGTGGTCGCCCGGCGACTCCGGTCACTGAACGTCGATAGCGCAGCGACCATCGTCCACGGCGCCGGAATCGGTGGGCTGGACGCGGGGCTATGCGCCGAGGCGCTGGCGGAGGGCGCGATCCTCGGATCGTACCGCTTCGACAAGTACAGGACGTCATCGAAGCCGAGTTTCGACGAGACGAAGCCGAAGACGCTGGCGCTCGTGGAGCAGGACGCTACAAAGATATCTGCGCTGGAAGCGGGCGTAGCGCGTGGTCAGGTGTTCGCCAGCGCCTCGGTCGCGGCACGCGACATGGTCAGCGAGCCGGCAAACGTTCTCCATCCGACGCGTCTGGCGGAGATCGCAAACGAGATCGCGACCGAAGGCGGCGTCGATATAGAGATCCTGGAGCGGGCGGACTGTGAGGCGCTTGGGATGGGCGCGTACGTCGGCGTTGCGCTCGGCAGCCATCAGCCGCCGAAATTCATCCACATGACCTACGAGGGCGATCCTGGAAATCCAGACAACAACCTCTGGATCGTTGGCAAAGGCATCACTTTCGATTCGGGCGGCATCTCTCTCAAAGCGGGAGCGAACATGGGAGCGATGAAGGGCGACATGTCCGGGGGCGCTGCTGCGATCGCCGCGATGCAGGGGATCGCAGCCCTCAAGCCAACGCTAAACGTCCACGTGGTGTGCGCAGCGACGGAGAACATGCCCGGCGGTGGCGCACAGCGGCCGGGCGATGTAGTGATCGCCATGGGCGGCAAGAGTATCGAGGTCGACAACACGGACGCGGAGGGACGGCTCACGCTGGCCGATGCGATCGGATTCGCCAGATCAAAAGGAGCCAAAAGGGTGGTGGACATCGCCACTCTGACAGGCGCAATTATCGTCGCGCTCGGGAGCGGCCACTCGGGCGCGTTCAGCAACGACGACGAACTCGTCGGACAGGTGATAGCGGCGGGAGCGAAGCGTGGTGAGCCGGTATGGCGTATGCCGCTCGACCCGATCACGAAGAAACAAAACAAATCAGACATAGCTGACCTCAAGAACACGGGCGGCCGTGCCGCGGGTTCGATTGCCGCAGCGCACTTCATCGGCGAGTTTGCGGGAGATACCCCGTGGGTACACTTAGATATCGCAGCGACGAACATGGGGCGATCGGTCCACGACTGGGAACCCGACGGGGCTACCGGTGTTCCGACACGGACCCTGATCCAATTAGCGCTCGACCTCGGTTCCTGATCCTGGGGTTCCTGATCCCGGTTCCTGGCCGGCGTCGCGAAGTCGTAACCGGCCGGGACCGCCTGGCCCGATGCAGTTCCGCACGGCTGCCGCCGCGTCTGTAGCACGCCACGTCGTTAGTAAAAGGAGAGAACACCGCATGACCGAGAGGTCTATGAAGCCTGTCCACGTCGAGGATGCACTTCTGGAAGAGTTCAAGAAGCTCCCCGTCGCCACGATCTGGGGAACCGTGCAATCCACCCTCGGGGTTCCGTTTCCGTTTATGGAGAACGTCCACCTGATGTTCACCCCGGGCGGTAAGCGTTTGGCGGCGCGTGCCAGGACCCTTCGATACCACCCGATCCGGCCGGACCTGATCGCCGAGGTACGCGACAACGAGAACTCGCCCGAGTACAGGGCGATGGGTCGCTGCGGGCCCGGCGATGTGCTTGTCGCGGACCAGCAGGGCCATCGCTACGCCGGGATCGCCGGCGATGTGAAGCTTCTCCAGCTCAAGATGAACAACGCCGAAGGCCTCGTCACGGACGGCGCTATTCGTGATCTGAGCGTGATCCGGGACGAGGAGTATGACCTGATCGTCTACGCACAGGGGAGAACGCCGTACGGCCAGCAACCGTGGGGTGAGCCCGCCGAGGAGAACATCGACATCCAGTGCGGCGGGGCGCTGGTTCGCCCGGGTGACGTGATCGTCGGAGATGAAGACGGCTGTGTGGTCGTGCCTTCATGGTTCGCCGAAGAGTGCCTGAAAATCACCGCGGAGCACGAGGACGCGGAGGCCTGGGTTAAGGCCAGGGTTCTGGCGGAGGGCGTGCCGCCCGGAAAGTACTACGGCTCCAACCTGATGGAGAACTATCGGAACCGCGACGCGTGACGCGGTCGTCGATATAACACGTTTGAAGTGGCGATTATTTTAGCAAACCATAACGCTAAACATACAATCAGCGGATTCCCAACGGATTCCCAACGGATTCAAGGAGAAACGGCGATGGCAGACCGCTCATTTGCACCGGTAGACGTGCCGCAAAGCGTCCTCGATCGGTTCAAGAAGCTTCCGGTCGCAACTATCTGGAGCCACTGCGTCAGGGACGCCGGTGTAGAGCTCCCGTTTATTGAAGGCCTGACGCTTTACACGCCGGGCATGGAACGGCTCGCCGCCCGTGCGCGCACACTAAGGTTCCTGCCGCCGCGCCCGGACCTGTTGGCTGAGGTGCGCGCCGGCGAGAACTCACCGGAGTACCTCGCGATGGGCCGTTGCGGCCCCGGCGATGTTCTCGTGTGCGACATGATGGGCAACACGCAGGCCTGCATATTCGGCGACGTCAAAGCGCTCCAGCTCAAGATGAACAACGCCGACGGCATCGTGACGGACGGCGGGATGCGCGATCTGGACGTGATGGAGCAGGAAAACTACAACCTGATCGTGTACGCGCGCGGCCGAACCCCCTACGCATCGGGTCCATGGGCAGAGCCTGCAGAGGAGAACGTGCAGATCCAGTGCGGCGGCGTTCTGGTGCGACCCGGCGACGTGATGGTGGGGGATGGCGACGGGGTGGTCGTAGTGCCGTCCTGGTTTGCGGAAGAGTGCGTCAAGGTCGTCGAGGACCACGAGTCTGTGGAGGCGTACGTAAAGATGAAGATCGAGCGTGACAAGGTCGCGCCCGGCCGGTACTACCCGCCGAGTCCGGAGACCTGGGAGGAGTGGCGCCAGACCCAGAAGTAAACCAGAAGTAAGGTCGTCGTGCCTCGTGTGGCGATTGAGACCGCGCCCGGCGGATGATAACCTCGATACAGACGCCCGGGCGGCAATTCGCATGGGCGGCGCTACGCGTGCCATCAAGGCTGTCCCGTAACCGGAAACGCGAGCGACGATGCATCGTGGTGGGCGTAGTGTAGTGGTTAACACGTCAGGTTGTGGCCCTGAAGATCGAGGGTTCAATCCCCTCCGCTCACCCCACGCATCTGGTTCAAAAAGAACTCGATAGACCAAATGGCGGGTCCTTCTCAGAAAGGACCCGTCTTTATTTGTGGGCGCGGCCCGGAAGAGGCCCCAGGTCGTCCCCGGAGTACTGGGGGCGGTTACCCGGCCATCGCTGGGGCGCGTGCGCGGAGTATTGAATGACAGGAACGACCGCCCCGTTTATTCCGCCCGGGATTACGGTGCGCCGAATGGGCGCGGACAACGGCGACGGCCTTGTCGTGGACATCGATAGCAACGGCGGTCCGGCGGTGCACGGTATCGGCGTTGAGCCACCGGAGGGCGCGTCAAGGTCGAACGGCCCGACGTGGGGCTACGTTATCGAGGACGACGGCGTGACGCTGATCGATCCCGGACATCTCGGGTCGTTCGGCTTCCTTAGCGACGGGCTCAAGACACTCGGAATGGCGCCCGCTGATGTGGATCGCGTCGTGGTGACTCACGGCCACTGGGACCACGACGGAGGCGTGGCTGAGCTTGTTGACGCCAGCGGCGCCGAGTTCTGGGTGCACGAGCTCTGGCAGGCTTATGCGCCCTACTCGTACGGCGCACTTCTGCGGGCGGACGACTCTCCGTTGCGGGCCGAGATGTCTCGCATCGGCGAGCGGCATAGGGAGTCTGGACCGCGGAAGTACGGCGGGGCCGAACGCGAGCGGGGCGGTCGTGAGCGTACGCCGGGCGGCAGCGGGCGGGACAGTTACGACTCGATGCGATCCGGGTTGAAGGTTGATCGTGGGTTGGTCGACGGCGACAGACACGGCTCGATCGAATACCTTCACACGCCCGGCCACTGGCCCGACGAGATGACGATCAGGCTCGGCGATCTGATCTTCACGGGCGACCATGTGCTGCCGGAGATTACGCCCCATCCGTCCATGCTGTACAGCCATCCAGCGGACCTCGCGAAGACCCTGCCATCCCGATATCAAGATCCTCGTGATGTGTGGGGTCTGCCGGCCTATCTTCGATCCCTTCGCCGCGTGGTGGAACTGGGAACCGGCCTGAGGGTTCTCCCGGCGCACAGGTTGTTCAACCGGGGCGAGTTTCGGATGACGGACGAGTTGCGGGCGGCGGAGACAATCTCGTTTCACCTGGACCGCTGCGACGTCCTTGTTACTGCCATCGAAAGCGGCGACACCGATCTCGAGTCGGCGACCCGCGAGGTATTTTCATACCGGCCGCTTACCGATAGTTATCACCTGATGTCGGCGGTCTCCGAGGTGATTTCGCACGTCGAGCTTCTTGAGGAGACGGGCGATGTCCGCGTGACCGCTGTTGAGGGCGACGGTGCCGTGGGCCTAGAATTGACAGGCAGCCGCAACTATCAGGACGTTATCGGGCGGTTGATCCCGGGTTTCGAGTCTCCGGGGTAGGCGAATCCGGTCGCTCATGACGACACTCTGAATCCTCCGTCGGCCCGATACTTAGAGGGTATGACGTTATCCGCCTCTCCCAGATGGGCCGTCTAAGAAATCTCCTCTCCCGGCGGGAGAGAGCCTGCCCCGTACTCGATACGGGGGTCAGGAGCCTGCCCTGAGCGAAGTCGAACGGGTGAGGGAGAAGCCTCGATTGTTGAGTTGCTTTCGCCCGAGCTTATGATCGGCTCCAGACCAAACCGGGAGTCCCAGCGGCACCAGACCTGACATGCGCCCGTAGCTCAGTGGATAGAGCACCAGGCTTCGAACCTGGGTGTCGGGGGTTCGAATCCCTCCGGGCGTACCACTACCATTCTGGGTCACGGCGCTTACGACGCCGGCGACCGCCGCATAACGCTGACCCGGCATTGCCGAGTCAGTTTGTCGGACCGTCTACCCGGCATCGTCAAGGAGATTGCAGTCGAACGGGTAGGCGAGCACTCCCGGCTGGAACTCAGCGCCGGGTTCAAAGCATTGCCAGTAGAAGAACGCGGTTGGCTGAACCCAGTGCAGGTAGGGATCGCCTTGATTTGTCAGAGGATTTTTCGTTTCTGACCGAACTTTGAACCTGAACCCGGAGTGGGCGTTGTCTTCAACTTGACCGGAATATCCGAGGACGTCTCCCATTTTCACGATCGATCCCAGCAATGGACCGCATGAATCTGGATTGCGCCTTGATTGGTCCGTCGAGTTGTTCAGGTAGTAGACCCGACCGGCTTCGGCGCCACCGCCGTCCCACCTTTCTTGAATCCCGCAATCGTCGTTCAGGAGATGTGTCTGAAGTAACGGGGTGGTGCGAAGGTGGTACACACAGAGAACCATGCCCGGCCAATCGACGGAGGCCGATTCGAAACATAGTTCGAGGTCATCGAAGGGTTCTTGACGTGCTGACTCAGGGGTGTCCATCCTGTAGGTCGCGCTGCGGTTCTTGAACCCGACAAATGTTAGATCGAGCGGCGCCAGGATAGGCGTCATCGGCGGCATCTTGATGTTCAGACTGTTTTTGCCGTCGTACGCAGGGTAGTCGGGGATTCCGCCATCACTCGGGCCTAAAGTGACGGTAGCCGGGTCGGCCTGAGTGCCAAAGCGAATCTTGGTGTCGCTCGACCGGAGTATCTCGTGTTTGCTATTCACCGCGCTGACCACCGACGGCGGGCGGGTTACGGCCGAGGCGACGTCTGGGGTCGGAATCGGAGTACTGGGCGGGTCGTCAGAACCGCCGCAGGCCAGGACGGCGAACGAAGCGATCGATATCACGGCCAAGAGCAGGGTTTTCGTCGTCACCGCGTCGACCAACTTCACTGTCAGAGTCACTGCAATCCTGTTACACCGAAGCCAGACCGTGCTTCGCGCCGAACTACGTCACGGGGAAGCGACCGCTTCGTTGGGCCAGTGATCTGGCCCCACGGAATCGCCCGTGTTGGATGCGTCAAGGCACGTACCCAACCGCAATTACACGGCGTCATCGAAAACACGCGCCACTGTGTTCAGACTCAATTCAGTGTCGGACTGTACCGGTCCACGTCGCCGTAACATTTCGCTCGACGCGCACGAGACGCTAATCGGATCAATCGCCGCGCCCGAACGAGCATCGTATTCGTCGTCCCGGTACTTTCAAGGCGGTTGGAACTCCCACGCCATCGGAAACGCGGACACATCCAACGAAACGACGCCTTTGCGGGCAGGTCAACTACCCCTCATGGCGTGGCGCACAGCCATGACGCACACTGGGTTCTGACGATGTTTGCTCTCGGGATACTGCTTCTTGTGATCGGCCCGCCCATGATGGTGTTTCCGCATCAAATGGCGAGACTTGGACGGCCGTCTTCCCGCACCGGGCGGGCGCGGTACGAGCAGCAGTTGCGGATGCGCGGCTTGCCGTCAAACCGGGACGAAGAGGATGAGGTAAGCCGGGTCCGGGAAAGGGCGGCCGGCCTGTTGTTATCGATTTTCGGGCTGGCCCTTATCTTCTTTGGTAGCTGACCGGGCGAATGAGCGCACCCGGCAGAATGTTTGCCTTCCGACCGCGACATCCGGCGTTACCCCTGAACTTTCAATTTCGAGTGCGCTCACGATTAGCGCATCGCAAGACCGTCCATACCGCCCGTTCGCCAAGGAGCCAGCGAAATGACCGTAGACCGGCCGACGAAGCCTGCTACGTCCGACGACAAGGCAATGGCGCGGCAGGCCTTCATCCGGGCCCGGCGTTTGGGGCGACCTCCGGCCTGGATGATTTGCGCGCACGGGGCTACTCACGGCTAGATGAACAGGGGCAGGTGTACCTGGACTACACGGGCGGCGGGCTCTACGACGTTGCGCAGGTCCGGGCGCACGCGGAGATGCTGGAATCGACCGTGTTCGGCAACCCGCACTCGACAAACCCGACGTCTGACACCAGCGGCAAACTTATAGACGGGTGTCGCAAGGCTGTGTTGCGTTTTTTCAACGCAGACCCGGACGAGTACGTCGCGATCTTCACGCCGAACGCAACCGGGGCGATCAAACTGGTGGGCGAGGCGTACCCGTTCGCTCCCGGCGGCCGCTATCTGCTCACATTCGACAACCACAACTCGGTGAACGGTATTCGTGAATTTGCCCGCGCCAGGGGCGCCGGGTTCACCTACGTGCCGGTCGTGCCGCCCGAGCTACGATTGGACGAGACTTTCCTTCGTGAGCAGTTGTCCGCCGAATCACCCGGGCCGTCGCCTCACAACAAACTTTTTGCTTACCCGGCGCAGTCAAACATGTCCGGAGTGCAGCACTCTCTTGAGTGGATAGACGCCGCCCGCGAGCATGGCTGGGATGTTCTGCTGGACGCCGCCGCCTTCGTCCCCACCAACCCGCTCGACCTGTCACGGTGGAAGCCTGATTTCGTTCCTCTCTCGTTCTACAAGATGTTCGGCTACCCGACCGGTGTGGGCGCTTTGATCGCCCGTCGCGAAGCCCTGGCAAAGCTGAACCGGCCGTGGTTCGCGGGCGGCACGATCACGATCTCTTCCGTACAGGCGGGACGGCACTACATGGCGGAGGGTGAAGCGGCATTCGAGGAGGGGACCCCCAACTACGCGACATTGCCCGCGGTCGAGATCGGCCTGGACCACATACAAACAGCCGGGCTGGACGTTATCCATGACCGGGTGAACGCCCTCACCGGATGGTTGCTGCGGGAGTTGACCTCATTGCGGCACACAGGCGCCGTTCCTTTGGTGCGCATCTACGGACCGACGGATACGAAGGACCGCGGCGGTACGATAGCGCTCAATTTCTACGACCCGGACGGAAAATTGATCGATCATCGTGCGGTCGAGGCGTTGGCGAACAAGCACATGATCTCACTGCGTACCGGCTGTTTTTGCAACCCGGGTGCGGGCGAGATCGCCCACGGCCTTACCGAGCAAGAGTTGAAAGCAGCGTTCTCCGACGACGAGCGCATGACGTTTGAACAGTTTCTCGAGGCGTTGGAGCGCGACTGCGACAAGAGCGCAGGTTCCGTTCGGGTATCGCTCGGCATCGTATCGACGTTTGACGACGTTTACGCCTTCACGCAGTTCGCCAGAGGCTTCCTAAACCAGAGACGAGACCGATCCGCGCGGTGAATCCCGGAACAGGCGGATGGGAGCGTGTGGTCGGGAGCGTCCCTGCGGCTTGCCCCGACGACCCGCTCGGTTGCATACCGTCGAGTTGCCGAAAAAGTCCTGATTAGAGGGTGGCGAAGTTGCGGCGGTCTGACAGCTCGTCGTCGTAACGAACCATGTTCGGGTCGATGCCCGTATCGATGGTGGATCGCCCGGCCGAGATTTTCCGAATCGTCCTTCCCAGCCGTAACGGATTCTGCGCGCTGGTCGTAAGGAGGACGGACCAGTTGCGGCCGATCACGGCGGCCACTTCTCGGGGCGGCTGGAAGTCAGCGGAGTCCGCTACGAGCAGTATCGGAATACGATTGAGGAGGGTGCCACGGATGGCTCCGGGCGCCCTCAACGCCAACTGGCGTCCCGTTTCCCCGTCCACGATCACGACGCTTTCGGAGCCCAGATCGGCGACGAGTTCTTCAGTCAACGGCCCAGCGGATTCAAACACCAGCGTGAATGGCGGAATCGCCCGGAGAGTGGTGCGCAATCGCTCCTGGAATACAGGTCCGCCCACCACGCCAATGTCCGTCGATTTGAGGAACCCTTCAAGTACCGGTAGCACGGGGCGATAGCGGTCCATCGTGGCCTCAGCCCTGATCATGCCCGGGGCCTGATCGCCATACCCCGGCACCGCCACATACAGGCCCGTACCTCCGAAATTGTTCGGAGGCGCGTCCTCGCGCAAATGGCCGGGAGCGACAACGCGTCGCGTCGGCATCCGCACAACTCTTACCCGTCGCACTCGTCTCATAATCCGTCTCCGAGTTCTGGTTGGACCCTTCCAAAACTACCGGCCAGACTGCGCCAGCGCCATTGTGCCGTCCCGCCGCGTTGATGGTTCGTTGACACTACGTGCGATCCGGGTGCATAGACCGCGATTGTCCGCAACCGGTATTGTGCCCAAACACGTCACTCGGCCCGGCTTGATATAGTGCGCCGAGTCGTTGAGGAGGAATGCCCAGATGCCGAAGAAGGTTCACCACGTTGTCCGGCGCGCCGGAATCAGGCTGGAAGACCCGGATATCGAGATCCCGGTCGCGGAGGACATCGCCGGAGTGCCCGGGATTCCGCAACGCGAAAAAGACGTCGCGTTTTATAGTCGTGAGTATCCGCTGGAAACTCAGAATGTAGAAAAGGCTGCGGACCGCGAGTGGTCATGGAGCGTCTACACGCCTGAGGTATTCGAGTACAGGGAGCGCCACGAGGAGGCCAATAAGCCGTTCGTGGAGGCGGCCGCGGTAACTGGCGAGATGGAACCTACCGCTGAGCCGGTCGGCAGAGATATCACCGAGGAAATTCGGCGCAAGGCTTACGAACTCGGGTTTGGCGATGTCGGGTTCACCCGATACGACCGCCGATACACCTTTGCCAGCAAGAAACGCTGGGTGAAGTTTGAGCACGCAATTTGCGTCGCGCTTGAGCAGGACTACGCGCAGACACAAAGCCTCCCGAGTCTGGAGGCTGAGTTCGCCCATTTTGGGACCTACGAGACCGAAAACGCACAGTGTCTGGAACTCGCCGGGTTCATCAGGACACTCGGATACCACGCGCAGGTTCACAGCCCAAATGACAACAGCGCGCCATTTCTGCCGATGTTTGTTGAGGCGGGAATGGGCCAGTTGGGCGCCAACGGCCAGTTGCTTTCCCCGCACTTCGGATCTCGGGCCCGCCTGGCCGTCATAACCACAGACGGACCGATCACCTACGACAAGCCAGTGGACTACGGAGTCCACAAGTTCTGCCAGGAGTGTCTAGTCTGCGCCGACAGGTGCCCCGCCCGTGCCATCATGCGCGACAAGGTCTGGTGGCGCGGCGTCGAGAAGAACAAGCTGATCTACGATCGGTGCCGGCCGGTGATGTCGAAATACGAGGGCTGCGCCGTCTGCATGAAGGTGTGCCCGATCCAGCGCTACGGTATGAAGCCCGTGATGGAACACTACGTCGAGACCGGCGAGGTGCTTGGCAAGGGAACCGACAACCTGGAGGGCTTCTCCATCAGGGAAAAAGGGTATTTCGGTCCCGGGCAGCTTCCGTCGTTCGATCGAGAACTGTTCGACTTCCCGCACGGCACGAAGGACGAATGGCTATTCGCGACTTTCAAGAAAAAAGTAGAAGAGAACGGGGAAGTCACGGCGGAGGAACAGACCGAGTTCATTCGCGGGCTTAAGCAGATCCTGGCCAAAGGGACCACCACCATCGGGGACGAGTAGGAACAGGCGACACCGGAACGGATCCGAAACGTAAAGTCAGGGAGCAGACCGGTTGTTCGAGAAGTCTCATCTCGACGCGTTCTTTGCAGATTTAGAACGGTCGCACGGCGAATCGTCAGACTACGATCGTCTTTTGAAGCAGGCGCATCTGGCGGTCGCCCTGTCCGATGCGAAACGGCCGCTAAACGACGAGTTTGACCCGGTCGTGGTGCAGTTGATCGAGAGACACCGGCCAGAGGTTTAACGGTTCGCTCCGCCATGTCGGGCGTCGGGCCGTGGACTCGTCTTTCCGGATTCAAGGCCAGGGCTTTGAGCCGAAGGGCTGAGCCGGCATGCCCGGGTCGGGGTCAGACGATTTCTTCGGAACCCGAGACGGGCATCGCCCACGCGCCTTTGACTGCGCACGACCAGACGTATTTGCCGCCCGGGATTCGCAGATTTACGCTGAATTGGGCCGTCGGCGAGTCTGTCTTTAGCGTGGTTGACCAGATCTTCACGGCGCCGTCCGGTCGGCGGTACGGGTCAGACACGTTGTCGTCCGCGTAGCCGACGGAGAGCGGAGTGCCGCCGGGTCCGGCGGCGATGATCTCGGTGATGACGAGGGTCCTGTCAGGCGGGGACACGTAAGCACGGCCGCCCGGAGTCTCGAGGGCCTCGTAACGATCGCGTCTCGATATAAAACGGTTCTGATCGATGGTCACTGAGATATTCCCTCGGCTTCTTACGCGCCCACACCGTTTCTCCGGTCCGCAGCGATCCTTTCATCCTGACGCGATCATAGGGTCGACCGAGTCGTGGTCGGCACCTATGGGCATGGTTGCCTGCACGCACGGGGCCGTTCCCCGTTTCGACATCTGTTGCCTGACATCTGTCGCCTGACAAATGTGTCCGTGACGTTCAACAGGAAATGACTAAGATGCCGTCGGAATGTCTAGCAACCTGATGGGCCGCCCACTCACCAGCTCCGTGCGCTCCGCGGTGTCTCGCCGTCTGATCGGAACCCTGGCGCTTGCGGTGTTGTTCACGCTGGCGTTCCTTGTGTTCACGTTGGCTCGCGTCGCAAGGCACGACATTCTCGACGCCGGGTTTTACACGGACGCCCTGGAAGAGAATCGGGTTTATGACCGGTTCTACGAGGATGTGTTGTCGGACCCGGAACTGGCCGACATCGCCAACGATCTTTTTGGTGATGTCGAGGTCGAGCGATCGTTTGCCGTGTCGACGCTCCGCTTGATCGTTCCCCCGTCGACCCTTCAGGAGGCGGCCGAGCGGGTTATCGCCGACCTCCTCGCGTATCTGCGGGGGGAGACCCAACGATTTGAGACCGTTGTGGAGCTGACCGACGCCATCGGTCTACAGGGCCCGGCGCTCTCCGAGTACTACCAGGAACGGTTCGCTGTGACGCCGGGCGACCCCGGCGCTGCCGACAACCTTGAAGAGGTTGCCGAGTCGGTGGCGAGGGATCTTGTGGAGGGCCGGATTCCGGAATCGATGCCGGTGGGCCCGGTGCCGCCGGAAGCGGTTGAATCGGTGGCCGACGCGCTGCTGGCGCCGATCAACGATCAGGTGACCGACGAGTTGAAACGGCAGGTGGTGGCGGCGCTCACGGTCGCCGATATCCGGACAGCGATCGCGATCGCCGCTCCTGTGCTACTTGGCCCTCAGTTGGCGGAAGCAGACGCGCGACTCCGCGAGTTTCTGGGTGACGAGGGGCGGGTGGACCCGGTCGCTGTGCTATCGGACCTGTCGGACAGGACCGAGGACGATCTGCTCGTTCCGCTCAACAGCCTCAGGGACGTCCTGAGAATATTGTTCGGCGGCTGGCTCTCGTTTGGGACGATCGTCGTCATGCTGGCTGCTGCTGCGGCGATGGTTTTCTGGAGCCCATCGGTCAAGGCGGGAGTGCGGACGCTTGGCATCACGCTGACCGTGGTCGGGGCTTCCGTCCTGGTAATGGCGTGGCTGGTCGGCCCTGAGGCGATAAGCAAGGCCCTCGGTGCGCCGGTAGACCAGGCGACCGATCCCGACGCCGGGTTGCCGGACTCGGTCGCAATTATCTTGCAGGACGTCGCCGAGTCGCTTCTCGACGAGCTGTCGGACACCGTGCGCGGGGCGGCGTTGTTCCTGCTCGTTCCCGGCGTCCTGACCCTTGGCGCTTCGTTCGTATGGCACCGGCGCGTCGAGTTCCTGGCCCGGCAGCCGAGCTGGGAGCGAGCGATGGAAGCTGCGCTAACCGCATCAGTGCTGGTCGTCGCCGTGGTTGTCTTTGACGTCGTGACTCCGGAGCGAGCGGTCGTCGCTGAAGTTCCCCGCTGCAACGGCCACGCGGATCTTTGCGACCGGCCGTATGACCGGGTTGTATTTCCTGCGACCCACAACTCAATGTCGTCGGCAAGCCTGGGCTGGTTCCTACCCTCTCACGATCGCGATATCCCCGGGCAGCTCGAAGACGGTGTTCGGGCGCTGTTGATCGATACGCACTACTGGACCGGCGCCCGCGACGCGGCGGACGCGCTGGTCGCACGCGCGGACCTGGACGCAGCGACCGCGGAGGCCCTCGGCGAACTCATCGGCGGACTGGGCGATGGTCTGCCGGGCGCGTGGCTCTGTCATGCCACATGCTGGCTCGGCGCGACGAACTTCACCGACACGCTGATCGAGATTCGGGCTTTCATGGATGAGCATCCCCGAGAGGTGGTGACCCTGATCGTGCAGGACGGCGTAAATGTTGAGGATACGTCTGCGGCATTCGAAGCCAGCGGGTTGACGTCGTTCCTTCATGAACAACCGCCCGGCACGCCCTGGCCGACACTCGGAGCGATGATCAACTCCGGCCGCAGGTTGATCGTGCTATCCGAGAACTCGGGAACGCCGCCGGCCTGGAACCATCCCGCTTTCGAGTTGATGCAGGAGACTCCGTTTGAGGTCGATAGCATCGACGCATTCACCTGCGAGGAAAGCCGCGGGCCATCGACGGCAAGCCTGTTTCAGATGAATCACTGGGTGGTGAAAGCCTCACCGGACAGGGTCGACGCAGTGCGGGCCAATGACTTTGATTTTCTGCTGGCACGCGCCCGGCGATGTGAATCGGAACGGGGACAATTACCGAACTTCATCCCAGTCAACTTTTCAACGCTCGGGGATCTATTTGAAGTGGTGGACGAACTGAACGGGGTCCGGTAGGCCGGCCGGATCAGACGAGTGGATCGGGCGGCGGTAGCGGCCTGAGCGGGGCGTCTGAGTGATCGGACGCGACCAACAATTCTCCGGCTTTGACCACCATCTCCAGCCCCTGGAAGGCCGATCTTAGGCCTTCCAGGGGATTAGTCCGTAGAAGTACGAGATCGGCACGCTTTCCCGGTTCGATTACGCCGGAGTCTTCCAGCCCGCAGATCGCAGCGGCCGTTCCTGTGGCGCCGCGGAGGACGGTCTCGACCGGCACGCCGTACTCAACAAGGGTCTCCATCTCTTCGAGCATCGTGAACCGCGAGTCCGTGCCGACGCCGACCGGGATGCCGAGTTCGACGGCCTCCAGCACACGGTCCGGGTGACCGGCGCCGTCCAGAAGGGCGGCGAGCGCGGGCGGCGAGTTACGGACCATGCGCCACGCGACGCGGGCTGTCGGCACGAACGACACCCCGCCGTCCGCCATGGCGCGCACGCCCTCCGGCGTCGTGAGGAACGCGTGCTCGATCGTGTCCACGCCCGCCCGTATCGCCCGCCTCACGGCGGAGTCAGACATGGCGTGAGTCGTGATCAGCCTGTTGAACCTGTGGGCCTCTTCGGCGCCCGCCGAAAGCTCCTCCAATGTGTATTCGTCGGTGTCCGGGCTTTCATGCGGGTAGTTGGACAGCCCGCCGGTGCTCATGATCTTGATGCAGTCTGCGCCGCCCTTGAGCTGCTCCCGCACGGCTTTGCGGATTTCGTCCGGTCCGTCCGCTTCACGCACCCCGAACCAGGGTGTTCCGTGCCCTCCTGTCATGGCGATCATGAGTCTGCTCGCGATCACCCGCGGCCCTGCGATCTCGCCGGACTCCACGGCGTCCCGGATGTCTACGTTCGTGTACATCTCCTGACCCGCCGCACTCCCGGGACCACCCAGATCACGAACGGTCGTGACGCCCTGGCGCAGTACCCATGTTGCATTTGCCGCCGCGTCAAGCGCGTGGGCGCCGGGCGTGGCGTGCAGCCGACTGAGCCGTGCCGCTTCGTATTCGTTTGCCGGCGTTGAGCGCAGCCATTTGTCACACAGGTGGTAGTGGCAGTTGATCAATCCGGGCATCAGCCAGCGTCCACGTCCGTCGACGATGAGGGTTCCCGGAGGCGTTTCTACGCCCGGCGTAGCCGGGCCGATACTCTCGATAGAGAGTCCGTCGACCGTGACGGTCATATCGCGGATCACCCCGCCGAGGCCGTCAATAACGTTGACGTTGTGGAATGCGATGCGGGCCACGATCAGGAGCCGGGGTCCGCGTCGCCGGGCAGTTGGACGCGGCCGCCGATATCGCGGTGTGAGATATCGCCCCTCAGGTTGTCCTCGACGACAAGATCACCCGCCACCCGCTCCAGGACAAGGGCTCCGAACCCCGCGTTGGCCACGGTGACGTCGCCGGACACGTCAGTAATCGTGGCCGGCCCGTTCAGGTTCAGTCCGATCGTCACGTCGCCGCTGACGTTTTGGATATCGATCCCGGCTGCACCGCGGACCTCGTCAAGATTCACGTTTCCGCCGATGTCCAACAGGGTTATTGATCCCCGCAGACTCGGCACATCGACGTCCCCGGAGATACCCCTGCCTTCCAGACCGCCGTTGCCGACTACGGCACGTAGCCCGCGGACGTTGGTGACGATTACGGGGCCATGCTCGTCCGTGATGTCGATCAACGGCAGGTCCCCCGGCGCATCGATGATCAGATCGAGGCGTCCACCGCGTACGGACTCGGGGAGGTCGACGGTCACGACTATCTCATCGTTTTCTCGCACCGCGGTGAGTCGGATCCTGATAACGCTGCTGCGGTCGTTCTGGCTCGCACAAGCGACGCCCTCGACCCGGACTTCCGAAAGGCCGGTCCGGCCGTTGATCTCGAGATCACCGCGGTCGCTCACGACCCGGAGCGAACGCGCGCCGGTAGCGTCTATGGTCGCGCTCCGGGGTGAGTGGCCCTGGCATCCCAGGTTGACGAGGGCGGTAATCGGTGGCGCCAGGACCAGCAGCGAGATGATCGCAATTCCGGACACGGCGACAAACATCGCCCACCACATGACGAGATTCCGGACGATCCGGAACCTCCAGGATGGTTTCTCGTCCGGGTCTTCGTAAAAGATCAAGTATCCGTGCTCCGGCGCCGGTTGTGACCGGTGATCGCGTGAGAGTGTGCCATGCGTCGGGTAAGCGCGCCTGCCCGTCTTAATATGGCAGGTACGATGCGACCAGCCGTCGTGGGTTTCCGGCGCCCTTCTTTACCCGGCCTGGTCCCGCACAACGCGACCCGCCGTTACCCCGGTCGGGCATCCTCCATCTATCGCCAGCTTTCCGTTGACCAGGACGTGAGACACTCCGGTCGAGTACTGGTGCGGGTCCGCAAAAGTGGCGCGTTCGCGTAACGATTCGGGTTTGAAGACGGCAATGTCGGCGAACTGGCCGGGGGCGATCCGGCCCCGGCCCTCGAGTCCGAGCCGTTGGGCGGGCAGGGTGGTCATCTTGCGGATCGCTTCCGGCAGATCAACCACGCCGCGCTCGACAACCATCCTTTCGATAAACCGTGCGTTGGTGCCGTAGCTACGTGGGTGCGGCTTTCCGATCGAGAGCGGGCCCTCCGTCCGGAGGGACATTCCGTCAGACGCCACCGAAATGAACTCACCGGCCGCGATGGTGTCGACGTCCGCGTCGCACATCGAGGTGAGCACGACAGACACCTCTCCCGCCTGGAGAAGCTCGAACGCCGTGTCTATCGGGTCGCTCCCTCGCGACTCAGACACCTCGGCCAGCGTCCGTCCTTCCAGCGACTGATCGGGGGTGTAACCCGAGATGACGCAGCCGCCGGGTCCCTGGAAGCGGACCATGGCGTAGTCGGCCTCGGCCCGGAGACGTTGGCGCAGGTCCGCGTCCGCGATCCGCTCAAGCAGGGCAGGCCGGCCGCCGTCATGCGCCCAGCGATTGAAGATCGCCCCGCTGAGCGGCGTGCCGCAGGCCGTGTAGGGGTACTGATCGCCGGCGACATCCACACCGTCGCGGCGTGCCTGCCGCATCGTCTCGAGGATGCGTCCTGATTGGTCCCACACACGCGGCCCGTGGGCCTTGACGTGGGACACCTCGACCCGTCCTCCGGTGCGCCGGCCGATCTCGATCGCCTCGTTTAGCGCCACGAAAAGCCCGGGCGGCTCGTCCGACTCCGACCTCGTGTGACTGGAGTAGAGGCGGTCTCGGTCCGCCGCCTCCTGATTCAAGGCGATCACCTCGTCCGTGAGGGAGTAGTAGCCCGGCGGGAAGTAGAGGCCGGTCGAGAAACCCATCGCTCCCGCGTCCAGTGCGTCGGAGACGATCCTGCGCATCGATTCCAGCTCCTCGTAGGAGGGGGCGCGGGCGTCCGGGCCGATCACGGCGCTCCGGACCTGGTTGTGGTCGATCTGCGTGGCGACGTTTATCGCCGAACCGGCCTTCTCAAGCGCATCAAGAAACCCGCCGAAATCTGTCCAGTCCGGTTTTCCGGACGGGTTCTGTCCGCCCATGCGTGACAGCCAGCCGGCGTACACGTCCATCGTGCGTTCATTTAGAGGCGCGCAGTAACTCATGCCGCAGTTACCGACGAGCTCCAGCGTCACGCCCTGGCGCAGCTTGCTGTCCGCCTGGGGGTCGATGAGGAACGACAGGTCACTGTGCGCATGGAGGTCGATGAAGCCCGGGGTGACGACGGACCCGCTGGCGTCGACCACTCTGGAAGCCTCAGCCGTGATCTCGCCGATGGCGGTGATCCGGTCTCCCCGGACACCGATGTCGGCCCGATACGCCGGCGCGCCAGTGCCGTCCAGTACAAACCCGTCTTTGATTACGACGTCAAACATGACGACTCCAACTCGGTCGTTGTATCAGGGGACCGGCCCTCGCTGCGGCGGTATGATATTGTGGCCGCTGGCGGACAATCTCGCCGCCATTGCTACACCAGCCATTGGGAAAGAGCCCGCATGAACAAGTGGATCAAGGCGACTCTAACGTTGTGGATGCTCGGGGGCGCCGCCTTCCCGCTCGTCGTCGCGTTTTTCGCCTGGCAACGAGGGCTCGGCAGCACACACTGACCGGCGTGATGGCCCGAGCCGGTCCTAGCCCCAGTTGATCCTGTCAGCGTTCACGCAGTTCGGCGGTAGATTCCCTTCTATGGCCGCCAGGATGTTTTCCACCGTCATCTCAGACATTTTTTTGCGCGTCCCGACGGTTGCGGATGCGATGTGCGGGACGAGTGTGACGTTTTCCATCGAGACGAGCGGATGGTCCGCCGGTATCGGCTCCGGGTCTGTGACGTCCAGCGCTGCGTAAGCGATCTCGCCGTCACGCATAGCGTCCGCCAACGCGTTCGTGTTGACGATTGGCCCCCGCGCCGTGTTGATGAGGGAGGCCTCGGGCTTCATGCGCTTCAGCTCGGCAGGTCCGATAAGGCCGTTCGTCTCCGGCGTGAGCGGGCAGTGGATGGTCACGAAATCGGACCGATCGAGAAGCTCTTCGAGTGTAGGGACGCGCTCGCAACCGAAGTCGTCAGCCGGCTGGCTTCGCGTGAAATAGATCACTTCCATCCCTGACGCCAGGGCGCGTCGTGCGACGGCGCTGCCGATCCGTCCGAAGCCGACGATCCCCAGCGTCGAGCCGTGGATGTCCACGCCGAGCAGGTCCAGCGGCTCGAACCATTGCCAATTACCGCGCCGTACGAAACGTTCGCTTTCCGCGATCCTCCGTCCGGCGGCCTGCACCATCGTGAACCCGAAGTCCGCCGCGGTCTCGGTGAGCACGCCCGGCGTGTTGCCGACGGCAATGTTGCGCTCCGACGCGGCGGCGACATCGATGTTGTCGTAGCCGACCCCGAACTCTGCGATCACCCTG
>JAQBUX010000074.1 GCA_027623795.1 Chloroflexota bacterium | reverse complement strand
GATGCCCTGCGCCCCACAGTCGAGCGTCCGGTAGATCGTGTTCGCCTCAGCGCGGCCGACACGGACGACCGACGCCATGCCCCACAGGTCGCACGCCCGTGTGATGTCCTCGATGTCGGCGAAGTCCACGGGACCGTGCTCGGCCTCGATCCAAACGCCCTCGATCCCTGTCGTACCAATAAAGTCCGCCATCTGGGCGGTGTAGACGCCGCCGACCGCGGTGACAACACCGCCGGCCTGTAACTTCGCCTTCGCCGGGTTTCTGCGCATCTCAGGCACGGTAACGCTCCTCAAACATATGCCCCGTCCGGGCCCGCAAGCTGCGGCCGCGTCGGACGGGCGGATTGTATGCCACGCACGCAGACCAGCCGCGCGCACGGGCTGGCGGCGGGCGTCCCCAGCTTCAACACCGCCGGAAACCGGCCGTCCGCTGCTATGATTGCCGAAGAGGCCCCGGAACGTGGGGCCTCTCGTTGTGTAAGCCGACTATGGCCCGGAGCAGACTCTTGACCCAGCGCGACCAGATGAAAGACGCCCTCAAGGGGCACGGAGCCGATTACGTCGAGATTCGCCTCGAGGAGTCGGACTCCACTCGCATCCAGTACCTCGCCCGTGAACTTGAGGAGATAGGCCGCAACTCCGGACGCGGCGGCTCGGTGCGAGCGGCGTTCAACGGCGGCTGGGGCTTTGTCAGCTTCAACGATACGGACGATCTCAAATCAAGGGTCCGGCTGGCCGTCGAGCAGGCCAAAGCGGTCGGCGGCGACAAGACCGAACTCGCCGAGACCGATCCCTCCGTAGCGGATGTCCCCGCAGTCCTCGTGAATGACCCGAACGCCGTGTCGCTGTCGGACAAGAAAGACCGGATGGACCACTACAACGATCTGATCTGGTCCACCCCCGGCATCCAGAGCTCCAGCGTCATATACGGCGACAACCGGCGACGCGTCCACTTCGTCAACAGCGAGGGCGCATCGGTCGACCAGGAGTTTGTCCACGTCATCTGCTACGTGAGCGCGGTGGCGCGCGACGGCGGGGACGTGCAACAGGCCAGCTTCTCGATCGGCAGCCTTGGCGACTACGGACTTATCGACGGGCTGGACGACGAGATACGCGCCGTCGGACAGCGCGCGGTGGACCTGCTTTCCGCGCCGGGCATCGAAGGCGGCGAGCGGACCGTCATCCTGGACCCTGTACTTGCTGGCGTCTTCGCTCACGAGGCGTTCGGCCACCTGTCCGAGGCGGACCACGTCTACGAGAACGAACAGTTGAAAGAGATCATGGTGCTCGGCCGGAAGTTCGGCCAACCACATCTGAATATCGTCGACGGCGCCGCAATCCCGAACCTGCGCGGCTCGATGGCGTACGACGACGAGGGCACGCCCACAAACCGCACAGACCTGATCCGCGACGGCGTGCTGGTGGGTCGGCTACATTCACGCGAGACCGCCGCGAAGATGGGCGAGAAACCGTCCGGCAACGCACGCGCGATCAACTACAACCACCCGCCGATCGTCCGGATGACCAATACCGTGATCGAGCCGGGCGACGCCTCGCTGGAAGATCTGCTCGAAGGCGTCGACGACGGCGTTTACGTACGCAACTGGTACGGCGGCATGACCAGCATGGAGATGTTTACATTCTCGTCCGGGGAGGCCTACAGGATCCGAAAGGGACGCATCGAGGAGATGGTCCGGCCGGTGATGCTGTCCGGGAACGTATTCAAGACGTTGAACCAGATCGACGGCATCGGCAACGATCTCGGCATGAACCAGGGCGGAGGTTGCGGCAAGGCGGGGCAGAGCCCGCTCCCTGTGTCCAACGGCAGCCCCCATATTCGAATCCAAAACTGCCTGGTATCGGGGGCGTAACCGATGGTTGATCTATTTCAACAGGCCGCGGACAGCGGGTTCGACCAGGCAGAGGTTTACCGCGTCTCCAGCGAGAGCCAGCCAATCGGGTTCGAGTCCAACCGGCTCAAAGAAGCCTCACGTCGTGACACATCGGGCGCCGCGCTGCGGGTCATCAAGGACGGCAGAATCGGGCTGTCCGCAACGACCGATCCTGCGTCCGAAGCCGGACTTGTCGAACGCGTCGGCGAGATCGCGCCCTTCGGCGCGGCGGCGGCTTTCGAGATGCCGGGACCGGCCGACTATCCGGCGGTCGACATATTCGACCCCGCCGTCGAGGCGCTTGAGTTCGACACGATGGTCCAGACCGGCCAGTCCCTGATCGACGCAATCCGCAAAGACTGGCCGGAGTTGAACTGCTCGGCCAGCGTCTCGCGCGGGCTCCACACAACGAGCCTGCGCAACACGGCGGGCCTCGAGGCGGATTTCCGGCAGACATCCTACTCGGTTGGGTTTGGCGGCGAACTCGTCCGGGGCGAGGACATGCTGTTCGTCTGGGAGGGCTACGCCTCCTCACGACTGTTCACCGATACTGGCTGGATGGTTGAGTCGGTGCTCCGACAGCTTGAGTGGGCGCGCAATACGGCCGAGGCGCCGTCCGGCCAGGTGCCTGTCATCTTCACGCCGCGCGGCGTGTCAGCCGCGCTACTCGGCCCGCTGGTCAGCGGATTCAACGGCAAGTCCGTCATGACCGGTAGCTCTCCGATGGGCGAACGGCTCGGCGAAAAAGTTGTCGACGAACGGATCTCGGTGTTCGACGATGCCACGATCGCAGGGGCGATCGGTAGCCGCCCGTACGACGACGAGGGCATCCCGAGCCGCCGATTTCCATTGATCGACCGCGGAGTGGCGAGTAATTTCCTCTACGACCTGCAAACGGCGGGCCGGATGAAGGCGGCAAGCACAGGCGCGGCAGGACGGGGACTGACCTCGCTACCGGGCCCGGGCACGAGCGTCGTGGACATTGCGCCCGGCGATACCCCGTACGACGATCTGTTCCTGGGCATCAAGGAGGGCATCGTCGTCGAGCGGCTCCTCGGCGCCGGGCAGGGCAATCAGATGGGCGGAGATTTCAAGGCGAACGTCCTGCTCGGATACAAGATCGAAAACGGCAAGATCGTAGGCCGCATCAAGGACACGATGATCTCCGGCAATGTGTACGACGCCCTCAGCAAATTGGAGGCGGTCTCGGACACGGCTGAGTGGGTGTACGGCACGGTGCGCGCACCGGCCATCCGGTGCCTGGGCGTTGAAGTGGCTGCGGCTGGCTAAGCCACCGTCTTGAAGTACATTGGCCCAACAGGAACCGACCGGCGGGAGAAGTCTCTAACGTGGACCCGTCTGCTCACCCTTCCCCGCGGATAACGCCTAAGCCGCACCGAACCGCTGACTAAGGAAGAACCGACTTGGGGCTGCCCGATTTTCTCCACAAGATAGAAGAAGAGACCGAAGAGCCCGGGGATCTGGAAGTGATCCCGTTCTCCGCGCTGTCAGAACTTTCCGGCATCGGGAAAACCGACGCCCAGGAGCTGACGGATTACCTGTCTTACTGGAGCCCTGAGCGGGTCCGGGATCTATATGCACGCCTGACCTCGCTCATGGAGAGCGACTTACGGATGGAGTTCGATGCCGTTTTTATCGAGGGCATGGACTCGGACGACGCCACAATCCGCGCCCTTTCCGTGACCGGACTCGGCGAAAGTACGGACCCGTCTCTGTTGCGTCATTTGATGCGACTGTTACGGGACGATGACGCAGAAGATGTCCGCATAGCCGCCGCACTCGGACTGGCCCGCATGGCGACGCTTGCCCACGAGGACAAAGTGCCGGCCCGGCAGGCGGTTGAACTCCAGGCGACATTGACCGATTGCTTCAATGACGAGATCGAGACGTCCGACGTCCGACGCCGAGCGCTGGAGGCGCTGGCCATATTCCAGGGCGAAGCCATCGAAGCCTTCATCGAGATCGGATACGAAGAAGGCGAGGACGAAGACGAAGACAACGAGATGCGGCAATCGGCGATCCACGCCATGGGCCGCAACTCCAACCCGAAATGGCTCGAGTTCATCCTGATCGAGCTGGAAAGCGCCAACGCGGCTTGCAGGTTTGAGGCGGCGACAGCCCTCGGCCATGTCGGAAGCGAGCAGCATTTGGGAGCCCTTCTGGACTTGATGGACGATGAGGACATCGAGGTCCAGACGGCGGCCGTTCGAGCGATGGGATACATCGGCGGCACCGAAGCACAGCGCACGCTAAGGCGTCTGCTCACCAGCGCCGAGCCGGCGGTGGTCGAGGCGGCAAAAGAGGCACTCAGCTATATCGAGATCGAAGACATGACGATGTTCGACCAGGAGCCGCAGACGACCGAGGAGGTCGCGGAGACGGCCCAGCCATTCCTGCCCGAGGATGAAGAGAACCTCTATATCGACGATGCCGACCTCGAGGAGCTCGGGTTCCACTCGCCGGGCGAGCGGGACACCAGCCTGGACTGGGTGGACGAAGACGAAGGGCTCTGGGACGACGATCCGCTGACAATCACGGACGACGATCTGGGCGGGGCCGGAGGCTCAGACCAGCAGGAGCGCTAGGCGGGGCGGGTGCCGGAAGTTAGGGGACACCACGTTAGACCCGCCGCGTCCAAACAGCAAAACGTCATCCTGAACTCGATTCAGGATCCAGTCGAGTGCCGTGACGACTCACGACGACCGACTGAGAGTCCGCAGCCCCGGCGCAACTCGCCGTAGAGTGGAACCGCCCGTGACACTGCGCCAGCGCGTGGAAACTGGATGCGCGGATCCTGAATCGAGTTCAGGATGACAGTCATTTTCAAGACGGCGGTGACGTTATCAACTCAGTGTGGATAACAATCCGCCCTTCCGGCTGCGGAAGGGCGCGGACCCTGTCACGCCCTGATCGGCCAGCCACTCAGGCGAACGCTATGACGCTCGTCTTTGCCGACAACGAGAACGGCGCCGTGTAGTGCGTTACTGCGCCGCCGTCGGGCGATCCGAGCGGCTGCTGCACCACGAACTCTGCGAAGTCCGGCGCGTTGTACGCCACGAAAGCTGGCGACAGCCTTTTGACATGCAGATCGACGTCGGCGGAGAAGTTGGGGACCGCGATCGGGCCGGTGTCCACCTGCCAGCGCCAGTGCGTGTCGTTGGCGTTCATCGTCTTGATCGGAAACTCGATCTCGGCGCGCAACGCCCCATCGTCTGAAGCAAGCTCGACCCGACCTACGAGCGGTGTCCCGGCCATCGAGGCTTTGACGATCTCCTCCCCGCTGGCAAGCTCACGGCCCTCCACGTCTACCAGCGTCTGCGAAACGGAGCTGAACGTGCCCCGCCAGAGACCTTCCTCACGGAAGCGTGGAGTGTGCGTCGAGTAGGTCCGGAAGATCGCGTACTCGTCGTCAGAAAAGATGCCGTTGAAGTCGTAGTTGTTCCTGTAGAACAGGTTCGTCTCCGCAAACGTGTCTTCCGACTTGCAGGAGGCGAAAAACAGGTAGCGGGTGGATTTGCCGGAACCCGTGTCCGTAATCGTCGTAGTCGATTCCACCTGCAGACGGGCGTTATTGCGAAATCGGCCTCCCTGCGAGATGAAGGTCACAAAAGAACGGCCGTAGTCCAGTACCCGCATGTGCGCTCCTAGTCCTTTTCGGCGGTCGCATCGGCGTAGTCGAACGCCAGCGCTGCGGCCCCGACGAGGCTGACATCGTCGCCAAGCGGCGAGACGTGAAGAGGGACGTGGCCGGCGAAGTGTGGGAGAGCCTTGTCCTCGATACGCGCAGCGAGGTCGTCCCAGTAAGGCTGGAGGCTAGTCGTGACGCCGCCGCCAACCACAAGATATTCGGGGTCGAGCGTATTCAAAATGTTTGCGAAGCCGACGGCCACCGCATCGATCACGCCGTCCACGATCTCGATGGCCAGTTCGTCGCCCTCGGCGGCGGCCTCGAAAACCGTCTGCGCCGTCACGGCGCGGACGTCCCCGCCCGCCTTCCCCAGCATCGCGGTCGATCGTCCGGCATCCATCTGCGCCTGCGCGGAGCGAGCGATGCCCGTGCCGGAGGCGATGCCTTCAAGGCAGCCATCGCAGCCAACGTTGCAGCTCTGCCCACCCGGTCGCACGAGCAGGTGTCCGATCTCTCCGGCGTGTCCGTGGCCGCCCGTCACCATCTGACCATTGGCGATGATGCCGCCGCCCACGCCTGTGCTGACCGTGACGTAGACGAGATGCCGGGCGCCCTTGCCGACGCCGTAGCGGGACTCCGCCAGCGCGCCGAGCGTGGCGTCGTGTCCGATCGCCACCGGCAAGTTGAGCGATGCCGCGAGACCCGGCTTCATCGTTAAGCCGTGCCATCCGGGCAGGTTTGGCGGATATTCGTAGATGCCCGTATCCGGGACGATCGGGCCCGCAGACGAGAGTACGACGCCGCCTATGTCTTCACGGGGAACGCTTGACGCCACATCCTCGAGCAGGGCGGCGAGTCGTCCCTCGGCATCTGGCAGGCCCTTCTCGGGCTCGGTCGCGCAGACGGCCCGCTCCAGCAGCGTGCCCTCACGGTTGGCCATTGCGGCGCGCATATGAGTTCCGCCGATGTCGCCGGCGAGGACGTATTTCGCGCTCACCCGATTTGAAGAACTGGACATGGGAGGATTCTAACGGAGCGGACGGGTCGTTCCACCTGTGGCGCTGGTAAGATCGGAGTCGCACTCTCCCCGTCATTCCCACGCAGGTGGGACTGACGGCAATAGGGACCGGCGGCGCTATCCGTATCACGGCGGCGGACGTCCCGGACTTCCCGAATCTTTCGAGAACCCTCGTGGAATCATCCTTTACACACGGCATAGACCTCTCGGGCGTATCGCACAGGCCCGGACAATCAGAGAATCTCGAGCCCAAACGGCAGCGTGCGTGGGAACGAATGACCGATCGGGAGCGCCGGTATGCGGTGCGCGTGTACGGGACGCCGATCGAGGGTTGGGAGCTGCCGTGCGTGGACGCAGGCGGGGGTTACGAGCGGGCGCTTTATGTGCTTGCCACCACCAATCTTGCCCTGACGGCGGAACAAATCGTGTACTTGATGATCGCCCGCCACTACCGCAACGCAGACATCAGCTCGGTCCGCAAGCAGCTCGCCATCGGCGTTCGCCGGGGCGATGTCCGTTCGATCGGGAATAATCGGTTCGCGACGACCGACGAAGCGGTCGAGAAGTTGCGGAGCGTGGAGCGCCGGTGGCTGGCGGCACGGCAAGCAGATCGCCTTGCACGTGTGACGAGGGCCGCCAATCTGGCGGCGGCGCTCAATCCGGAGCTTCCCACTAACGCGTTCGAGGGCCCTGAGATGGGACCCGCTTCTGAAACCGGAGAATGCGCTGGCGTCACGTTGGAGACGACCGTCTCGGAGGCCGACGAGCCGCCCGACAAAGACGCGGAAGCCTCCGAAAATCTCTCAGATACGACCGTCTCGGAAGCCGACGAACCGTCCGACGTAGACGCGGAAGCATCCGAAAATCTCTCAGATACGACCGTTCCGGAACCCGATGAGCCGTCCTACGTAGACTCAGAAGCACCCGAAGCTGTTTCCGAGGCGGCCGCACCCGAAACCGAAGAATCGTCGGATGAAGACCGAAAGCCCTTGGAGATCCCGATAGACACGGCCGTTCCGGAAGCCCCGGCGACCTAGATCGAGCTCCGGTAGTCCTCCCCGTTGTCCTCCGGCGCGTAGCCGAGTACGTCCCGGGCGTGATCGATGTCCCAGAATCTCCAGGTGTTGTCCGACACGCCATAGAAGATGTCGAATCCCAGCGGCTCGTGCTCAAGGCACAGCCGGATGAGCTGCACGATGTCGCGGTGGCTGCACCACGTAGCAAGCTGACGCACATCCATCGGGCGGTTCGCGCGATTGACCGTCCCGATACGAAGGCAGGCGACCTGCAGCCCGAAGTTTTCGGCGTAGTAAGCTCCGGTCGCCTCGCCGAACGCCTTACTGATCCCGTACTGGCCGTCCGGCCGAATCTGAACGGTGTGGTCTATCTGCGGAACCGTCTCGGGGTCCAGGCGAGCGTAGTCACCGACCCGGATCCTGCTGTACGGTTCGTCGAGCTCGTGCATGCCAACCGCGTGGTTGGAGCTGGCGTACACCACACGCTTCACGCCCGCGTCGCGGCACGCCTCGAAAACGTTTCGGGTCGCTATCAGATTGTTCGGCAACACGCTGCCCCACGGCGCGTCCTGCCGGGAGTCTGCCCCGAGGTGTACGACGGCGTCGATACCGTCGAAAGCCTTTCTCACGCCGTCCATATCCGAGAGATCACCCACCGTGGTCGGAACGGACGGGTAGTTGGGCGGGCCGATGTCCTGGCCAGTGAAGTCATAGCGGTCTCCCAGCCCCCGGACGAGCGCTCCGGCGATGAGACCGCCGGATCCGGTAACAAGAACTTTACGTACCCCAGATGTCATGTTGCGCCCCTGAATAGACTCCGTGAGAGACCGTCGGCCTGCCGTAGCGGCAGGTTAGGATAACGGTCTCCGCGACCGATACAGAAATCCGCCCGCGCCTGTAATCAGGTGAATGGCGTCTTAGTGACAAGGGGGGACCGGCCAGGACGCGGCCCGCCGTGCCCTGGAGCGGCCCCCCGCCACTGACAACTCAACTGATATGCACGGGTAGGCAAACGTGAAGTCCAGGGACACTGCGCTCGGCGGAATCCTCCTCCTCGCGATCGCCGCCGGCATCGCCGGGTTCACCTGGGCGGGCGACCGACTGTTTGACGGTCAGACCGTCGCAGGTCCACCAGAAATCGTGTCCGTAGGGGCGATGAACATCCCCCGCGGGGACCACACGGCTGTGCTGCTTAATGACGGCCGCGTGCTCGTGCTTGGCGGGGGAGACGGCGAGACGATTTCGTACGTGACCGCCGAGATTTATGACCCGGTTGTGAGGACATGGGAGAGGGCGCCGTTGTTGGGGTCACCTCGTCGGGACCATCGATCGCTCGTGCTTCCGGATGGCAGAGTGCTCTCAACGGGCGGACTCGACCAGTTCGGCGTCACGTTCACTGCGGAACTATTTGACCCCTCGACCGGCATTGTTGACTCCGGCATCGGCATGCGCGTGCAACGCGCTTTGCACTCGATAACTCAGTTGCGAGACGGCCGGGTGCTGGTAGCGGGCGGGATGAACGGAACAGCGCCGTCGCCCTTCACCGATCTGCTCGACCCCGCCAGTGGACGATTTGGAGCCGGACCCGATCTGGGTGGGGCGCGCGCATGGCACACCGCCACGCTACTCGCTGACGGACGGGTAATGATGGCCGGAGGCTCCGGATTCGGCATCATACGCCAGTCTGTCGAGGTGTTCGACCCTGCGTCCGAGACTTTTGAAGTTCTCGCATCCCTGAAAGATGGAAGGTTCGTCCACACGGCGACGCTGATCCCAGACGGTCGAGTCGTTGTCGTCGGCGGTCAGGAGACGATCGAGGTGTTCGATTCGGTCGAGATCTACGATCCGCGAACCAACATTTGGAGCAATGGCGCGCCGATGCCGATCAAGAGATCCCAGCATACGGCGACACTCCTGCCGGACGGACGGATCATGGTCGCCGGCGGATTCAACGCCGGGGGAAGCCTGGACAGTGTCGAGATCTACGACCCGTTGAAGGACACGTGGACCTCCGCCGGCACGCTTGCGAAGGCGCGCGGGCGACACACGGCCACACTCCTGAACGATGGCTCGGTGCTGATCGTCGGCGGCATCGACGATACGCCGATCTCCACCCCGGGCATAGTCGATCTGTCGGGAAGGCCACGCGCCGAAGCAGAGTTGTTCTTCCCGAACGGTGCGCCGGCAGAACTTCGCGCTGCGGTAGCCGAACCCCGCTAGCCCGGCCTGACAGCCGGGTTCAACGATTCGACCGCCGACCACAGGAGCGAGGCGCGTTTACGGCCCTCGGCCGACGAGGCGTCGATCACGCATCGGCACGACCGTGTGTATGAGCCGATCGTTTGGAGATCAGTGCGAGCGGGATTCCAACGCCAACTCCCTCCGTCGGCACGCCTGAAGACGCGTTCCGCCAACGATCTGTCCACCGGAACGGCATGTCTGAAACGTCGGGATCGACTGGACCCGCCGAATACCCAGAACCCGTCCCAGTGGTGGTCCGGGTCGTTGAGCCCGCGCCTGACGTGGGCGTTCGCCCCGTATCGTTCCATATCCGCCCTCGATGGCTCCGACCGCACATCTATGAGGATGGACTCCACCTCCAGGAACCCGGCCAGATAGAACCCGAAGCGGCCCGTAAACTCCCCGCCGATCCGGTCAGCCAGCCGGACGATGAAGAACAGCACGTCACCCTGGCTGACGCCCTTCAACGCAGCCGCACGAGCGTTGCGCCTCACATTGTCGCCGTATGTGAGGGTGTCGAACTCCGGGTCGTAGTGGGTTGCGGTTTCTTGGAGTCGCTCGGGAACCCATTGGCCCTGAGTGCGTGTCGGATCGTTGAACGACGGCACGTCCCCCAACCTGACCGAGTGCGGCCCGGCTTTCGTCGGCGTCTCGGGGATCGGCAACAACTCAAACGTGCCGTCGGGAAAATGAGGACTGAAATACGGGTGCGCGGCGTTTGCGCCGACGTTCGCGAGCCAGATTTTGGGCGGCCGCCGAGGCGTCGCTCCGGGAGAAGTGAGCGGTTTCTGGTTGCGGGCCATTCCGGAAGATTACCCGTCGCAACGGCGTCCATGTCCCTAAAATGGATTGATATGGCGGAAGTCGAACGACCTCAGGAACAGGGACCGCAGCCCTTCCAGACGCCTCCGAACTCGGAGAGCCCCGATAGTCCGCGAGACCCCCACATCCAGTCACCGCTGGACATGGAGGTGTTTCGCTTCCTCGGGCTCACCGGCACCGTACTCGCGCCCGCGGCATGGGTGTTCGGCGCTTACGGGATTTCCAACCTGTGGTTTGGCGTTCCCTGGGGACTGGTGATCTTATGGCTGCTGTATCTGGTGGCACGCAGGGCGCTGGTACTCACGCGAGACATGGACCGTTCCGTGCGCGCCGGAGAGGGCGAGGGAGTAGTGGACGCGATCGCGCGGAACTGGCAATTCTTTGGGGCGCGCGGCACGCACCTCGGGAAGCTTGTAATCGACGGCGTCGACTACGGCGTGTCGCTCAAAGTTATCAACTCGCTGCGTCCCGGCGCGCATGTT
>JAQBUX010000073.1 GCA_027623795.1 Chloroflexota bacterium | reverse complement strand
TCGTCGATCAGACCGATGCGGCAAGCGCCGATCGGATCGTCGTACGGGATGTCCGAGATCGTCAACGCCGCGGATGCGCCGATGATGCCGAGGATGTCCGTGGGGTTCTCCATATCGACCGAGAGCGCACTTGCGACGATCTGGACTTCGTTTTTGTAGCCTTCGGGGAACAGCGGTCGAAGCGGTCGGTCGGTGATCCTCGCCATGAGAATCGCTTCGCTGCTCGGCCGTCCCTCACGCTTGAAGAAGCTGCCGGGGATTTTGCCCCTGGCGTACATCTTCTCTTCGTAATCCACGGTCAGCGGGAAGAAATCCGCTCCGGGTCGCGGCCGCCTGGACCCGCAGGCCGTGACGAGCATCATCGTGTCGCCGTATCGCAGGGTCACTGCGCCGCCGGCGAGGTTCGCTATCCGACCGATCTCGATTTTTAGCGTGCGCGCTCCGAGTTCGATCTCAAAATTGGAAATCATTGAGTGACTAATCCCATCTTCTGGTCCTTCATAAGGAAGGACCGGCCGGACTCTGTACCGGCTCCCTGGTTCACCCGTGACGATCTTGCGCTCTCGCCACGGCTTTCGGACCGGCCTGACTCCAGACCGGGCTCATATTAAAGAAGAAGCACCCTTGCTCACTCGTGCAAGCGGGGTGCTTTCTGGCTTACCTGCGCAGGCCGAGCTGTTCGATGATGGCGCGGTACCGCCCAACATCAGTCGCGTTGAGATAACCCAGGAGCCGCCGTCTTTGGCCGACCAGTTTCAACAGCCCGCGACGGGCCGCGTGGTCGTGCTTGTGCTGCCTGAGGTGTTCCGTTAGCTCGGTCACCCGAGCCGTGAGGATGGCCACCTGGACCTCGACCGACCCTTTGTCGGTTTCGTGTCGCCGGTGTTCCTCGACTATTGCCGTCTTCGTCGCCTGGTCCAACTGGTGGGCGTCTCCTGGAAAATCTGCGAGATATCGCTACTCGAATGCCGAGCAGCTTGATAGATATTGGCCCGCATTTCACCCGAGTGCACGGGCAATCTGACCAAAATGCAGCGCGGCGAAATCTGGCCTTCACAAAGCCGCCCGAAGTATAGCATGCAGGCAGATTCGGCTCGCGGCCTCAATCGCGCCAGTTCACGACCGGCCCCTCCAAAACAATGTCGGGAGCCTCGCGCGCGCGCGCCAGCGACTTTCCTTAAGTGGAGGTGTTCCAGAGGCGCTTTCGGGCAATTGGACGGTCGATCTGGCGTTTATGATTATTCCGAATTGGACGGGATCCGACACACACGACGAAATTCGGAGTCGAATCGCCCTCGCTGAAAATGTGATCATCGGGGTGATGATTGAGCCATTCAGGCGCACAAGAAATCCCTTGACACCCGCGAAGGGCCAAGATATCGTTTTTGGCGTGCGCTCGCGGGGGGCCGAATTTCCGCGACCGAGCGTAATTTTTCTCGTTTGGCCGGCCGCAAGACCCGCCGTTCCAATGTTGGCGCCCCCGGACCGGGTCGGCGTCGAAAAACCCCAAGGATGGAGGACGGGGCTCTAATGAAATCTCTTATGCGCGGACGAGGAAAGCTCATATTTCTGATGCTTTCATCCGTCGCCGTGGTGGCGCTTGCCGCCTGCACAGGTGACGACGGTTCTTCGGGACCGCAGGGACCTCCAGGCGCTCCTGGCGCTGCGGGTAACCCCGGCGCTCCCGGCGCTCCAGGTGCTGCGGGCAACCCCGGTGAGTCTGGACTTCCCGGCGCTGCCGGTCTTCCCGGTAACGCTGGCCCGGCTGGCCCGCAGGGACCGCAAGGTATCCCTGGACCTGGCGGTGTCGCCGGAACTAACGGCGTGGCACAGCCTGTGAGTATCCTCGCAGTGGACGCAGGCACCGGTTCCGTCGGGTTTATCGAGTTCAAAGCGGCCGGCACTACGCAGGCAAAGGTTGTCGGCGGTGGGTTCGGTGCGGCTGAGGTGGTGACCCTTCGGGTGGCGACCGTGTCCTCTGCCGGCCAGGGTGGCAGGATCATTCTTGGCACCGCAACGGCGAACGCCGTTGGCGCTTTCGAGACGACCCTGAACCTTACGGACGCCAACTTCGCAGCCGGAACCGTCCATACCCTGGACGCATTCGGAACGAACGGCAATAACGCGGCAGTTGGGTTCGCAATCGCCGACAAGGTGGCGACTGACTAACTCCTGGCCTCGACTTGAGATTTTTAACAGGCCCCGGCATTCCGCCGGGGCCTGTTTCTTTTGCGAACTAGGGGGTTGGCCGGCTGGATGGCCGCGCTCCGTCGCCGGGCGCGTGCGTGATGCGTTGCATCAGAGTTTCGAGACGTTGTGGGTTTCGACGCCGGCCGACTTCTACAAAGACCTGAAGACAGTTCGCACAGCCCCACAACAGAGCCCGATATCCGAGGCCCACTGGGGGGGGGCCGAACGGGTACGCCCCGGCGGGTGCGCCGGTCCTTAGGTCCCGGAGGCCCCGGCCCGGCCGCCATCTTCACTCAGCTTCGCAGGTCAGGCCTTGAACGGAGAGTTCGAGAGCCCCGGCGTACGCGACGTGTACGATCAGGCGTCCAGCGTCGGCGCCGGATCCCGGATAACTCTTACGTTCCGGATCCGGCGACCGGTTGTCGACTCAACGGTCATTTTGAGCGCGGCAACGGACACGCAGTCACCGACCACTGGCATGCGGCCGAGTTCACGATAGACGAGCCCGCCGACGGTATCGAATCCGTCGCCCTCGATCGCCGTATCGAACGTCTCGTTCAGCGAATCAAGCGTGAGGCGGGCGTCGACGAGCGACTCGTCGGCGTTGACCTTCTGTAGCTCTGGCTCGTCCCGGTCGAACTCGTCTTCGAGTTCGCCTACGATCTCCTCAACCAGGTCCTGGTGCGTTACCACACCGGAGACGCCTCCATATTCGTCGACAACGATCGCCATCTGGACACGGTGACGTTGAAATTCCTGGAGGAGGTGTTCCAAATACTGAGATTCCGGCACGAAGATCGCAGGGCGGACGAGATCGAGAATCCCTTCTCCCGCGTCGGACTCTGTGAGCTGCGCCCGGAGCAGGTCGTGTGCGTAGACGATACCGACAATGTCGTCGATCCGATCGCGGATTACCGGGATCTTTGAGTAGCCCTCCGCGATCATCAAATCAGCGGCCTGGCGTCGGGTAGCGTTCGCGTCTAGGACCACCATGTCCACACGTGGCCGCATGATCTCGCGAACGCGTGTCGTGTCGAGATCGAGTACACCGCGGATCATCCGTAGCTCTTCTACGTCAGTGGCCACTCCGGCCGCCTCCAGGATGTCAAGATTCTGTTCGAACGCCGCTGTGACTATGTCGTCGAGATCGGCGATCTGTCTTGCCGTCCCGGATACCCTCATGAGGATCGAGCGTAGCCCCGGTATCCGGGAAATCGTTTGCACAATTATCTCGACCGGCTTGACCACCCGCTGGATGCGGCCTCGCTCGGTTAAACGCAACGCTCCGGCCGTGATATGAAGTGTGGCCAGACCAGCGATGACGCCGACCGAAATCACTAGCCCGCGCTGAGACTCGTCAGACAGATACGCGCCAATCGCCACAAACAGAGCAGCGATGGCGATCAATAGCGCTGTGTACGCGAGCGCTCGGGACGCCACGAGGACAGCCGGGTCGAACGGTGGCTGGTGGTTGCTAGCGCCGTTCCCGTTTTCGATCGGCCCCCGTAGCAATCGGTTTCCGGGCGCCCGGCCCGCGGCGACCCCGGCCACGAGCGATGTCGCGATGTAAAGGGCGGTGGCGAACGCGAACACAACCCACCCGGCCAGCGTTTCTCCGCTCATCGGAACGGCCCAACGGTCCAGCAGCCAAATCCGTTTCGGCGATGCCGGTCCCGCGACCATTTGCGCGTATTTGGCGGTTCGTCGTCGTCGACCGCGGTCGACGCCTGGCCACACCCGTCCGCGATCGCGGTTGTCTTGCTTCGGCGTCTATCGCCGGGTTCGTCGCTGCTACTCATTCCCCTCGCCCGGGTCTTTCGATCTCAATAAATCTTCCGACCAATCTTCCAGGGGTCACTGCGCTCCAGCGCGTTTCGGCACTCGTCTTGCCGGAGCGCCGACGACGAGCGTGTCCGGCGGAACGTCGCGCGTGACCACCGATCCCGCTCCCGTGCTAGCGCCCGGGCCGATAACGACCGGCGCTATGAGCATAGAGCCGGAACCTATGAACGCGCCCTCGCCGATGTTGGTTCGGTGTTTGGACTCGCCATCGTAGTTGCAAGTCACTGCCCCTGCACCGATGTTCGCCCTCGCCCCGACCGTTGTGTCGCCGACGTAACTGAAGTGGCCGACGTGAGCATGTGAGCCGATGACGCTGTTTTTCACTTCAGCGAAGTTACCGATATGGGCGTCCGGCCCGATAACCGCGCCCGGCCTGAGATGGCTGGAAGGGCCTACCGTCGCCCGGTCGCCAATCTGAGCCGACTCCGCATACGAGGAGATGATCCGCACCCCGTCGCCGACCTTTGTATCCTCAAGTACGCTTCCCGGTCCGATGTCTGCGCCCACGCCGATCGAGGTCGAACCCAGGAGATGGGTATTCGGCCTGATAAGCGTGTCTTGACCGATTGTTACGCCGAAATCTATGTAAGTGGTTTCCGGGTCGGTCATGGTCACGCCGTCCAGCATCCAGCGCCGGCGAATTCTCGAACGCAGAACGGCTTCAGCCTCGGCGAGCTCCACCCGGTTGTTCACGCCGGTCAACTCGGACGGCTCCGACGCGACCACGGCCTCTACGGTTCGATCAGCGGACACAGCAGCAGCGATGGCGTCCGTGATGTAGATCTCCCCGCCCGCCGATGGCGGCAATCCGCCCAACAGGCCCCAGGCGACACTCGCATCCATGCAGTAGTAACCGGCGTTGTATTCATCGATCGTGAGTATGGCTTCGTCCGCGTCCGCCTCCTCCACGATCGCCAGCACGCGACCGTCGGCGCCGCGTTTGACGCGTCCAAATCCCTCAGGCGTGTCGCCTTTCCCGGTAAGCAGGGTGATCGCCGCGCCGGAGTCGATGTGGGTGGAGAGCATCGTGCGGACGGTGCCGGGTGTGACGAGTGGCATGTCCGCGTTTGAAACCAGGATATGCGTCGCGTCGCTGGCAGCGTCGGAGGCGCAAAGCAGGGCGTCTCCGGTGCCGCGTGGCTCTGACTGGATGGCGACCGTCACGCCCTCGCCGATAGAGGCCGAGAACGCCGGGTCGATGGCGAGAAGCGGTGACGCCACGATCACGATCCGCTCCACGCCAGCCTCGCGAACGGTCAATATGGCTTGCTGAACCAGCGTGCGCCCGCACACCGTGTGCAATGGTTTAGGAACTGAAGAGCGCATCCGGGAGCCGACTCCGGCCGCCAGGATCACGCCAACCCATTGTTTGTCGGGGTTACTGGTCATGTGACAGTTGGGGGATGCGCTTTGCTCGTAAAGCGTCTAAAAAGCGGACGAGCCACCCCGGCGTCGAGATTCGACGATTTGGATGGCTCGTGAGAATGGTTTAATAGTTTGTGGCGCATCGATGACCGTATCGGTCACGATCATGGTATGAGGCGGATTTCAATCAAGTCAAGGAATTTTAATACCGGCAGACGCCAGTGTTTCTACCCTTACAGCAATATTCGCGCCCATGTCCCCTTGCTATACTTTCGTGCTGGAGAGGTGGCCGAGTGGCTTAAGGTGCCGCTCTCGAAAAGCGGTGTACGGCAACGTACCGCGGGTTCGAATCCCGCCCTCTCCGCCACCCGTCCCCGTCCGCACCCGGGGCTAAATTGCCGCGTCGGCAATTGGTGGCGCCCGAGTGCCCACGCGGAGAGGTGCGAGAGTGGCTTAATCGGCACGCCTGGAAAGCGTGTGTGCCGGCAACGGTACCGCGGGTTCGAATCCCGCCCTCTCCGCCAGATACGCACCGGGAGACGCTCCCAGGTCCCGTCCGGGTGGCGCGGCGCCATGCCGCCGTGTGCGGACAAGGGTGGTTTCTATGGTCGCTGAGTCGATCCCTGACCTCAAATACTGGGTCGCCTTCAGCAGAATCCGTCGACTGGGGCCGATTAGGCTTCGACAGATCGAAGCGCGATTCGGCGATCTTGCCGTCGCGTGGAGGGCTGGGCAGTCAGACCTGGCCAGCGCCGGCCTGGACAGTTCAACGGTCAGGGAGATCGTGTCCGGCCGACCTGAGATCGACCCGGACGCCGAAATGGAATCGCTTGAGTCTGCGGGCATCGCGGTGCTTTGCCTTCGCTCCCCGGACTACCCGGCGCGGCTCGCTGAGATTCACGACCCGCCGCCGGTGCTGTTCATCCGCGGAACGTTGGAGCCGGGGGACGAGCGCTCGGTCGCCGTCGTGGGCACCCGACGGTGTTCGGGATACGGGATCGAGATGGCGACCCGGCTCGCAGGCGGCCTCGCTGCCAACGGCGTGACGGTCGTAAGCGGATTGGCGGCGGGTATCGACGCCGCCGCTCATCGAGCCGCGCTTGACGCCGGGGGGCGGACCATCGCAGGAGTAGCGTCCGGCCTGGACCGGGTCTACCCGGCTGAACATGCAGACCTCGCCCGGAGGACGGCTGAGTCCGGGGCCGTTGTGAGCGAGTATCCAGTTGGAGTCATGCCCCACGCCAGAAACTTTCCGCGTCGTAATCGCATCCTAAGTGGGCTGACTCTCGGGACTCTCGTCGTCGAGGCCAGCCGGCGCAGTGGCGCATTGATTACCGTTACGCATGCGCTTGAGCAAAATCGCGAGGTGTTTGCCGTGCCGGGGAGCGCCCTCTCGGAACGCAGTGACGGAACAAACTGGCTTATTCAACAGGGCGCAAAGCTGGTACTTGACGTAGACGACATACTGGAAGAGTTGAACATCGCCGGTCTGAGCAGGCAATTAGGGCTAACTGCACCGGCTCCGGATACAGGTACAGTAGAGAACGGTCTGCTTGATATGTTGAGGGCGGACCCGGTGCACGTGGATGAAATTACGCGCCGCTCCGGGATGCCGAGCTCGCTTGTCAGTGCTACTTTGACCATGCTGGAGTTGAGCGGACTCGTTCGCCAGGCAGGCCCCATGATCTATGTCGCCGTCCCGCGCTCGGGCCGGGACACCCAATCCGAACCCAGAAAAGACAGTTAGGCAGAAATTGGCCAAAGCGAAAACAAATTCTAAAGACCTCGTCGTCGTCGAGTCGCCCGCAAAGGCGCGGACGGTCGGGCGTTTCCTGGGCCCCGATTACGAGGTTGTCGCTTCGATGGGCCACGTCCGTGACCTTCCGAAGCGCGAACTCGGCGTCGATGTCGACAACGGCTTTGAGCCGACCTACGTCGACGTTGATGGACGAAAATCGGTTCTCACGGACATCAGGAAATCTCTTGGCGGCGCAAAGACCGTCTATCTCGCCACAGACCCGGACCGGGAAGGCGAGGCGATCTCCTGGCATCTCGTTGAGGCGCTCGGCCTCCGGGACATGAAGGACGTGGAACTGCGCCGCGTCGTCTTCCACGAGATCACGCGGTCGGCCGTCGAAGAGGCGTTTGCCGACTACCGCGATATCGATATGCAGCTCGTTAACGCACAGCAAGCGCGTCGGGTGCTGGACCGCATCGTCGGTTACAAGCTCTCACCGGTTCTCTGGTCCAAGATCCGTCGCGGGCTTTCAGCCGGACGGGTCCAGTCCGTCGCGCTTCGTCTCATCGTGGATCGCGAGCGGGAGATCGAGGCCTTCAAACCGGTCGAGTACTGGTCCGTCCTGGCCCGGCTCGCCAAACTGGCCGACGCTTCGCAAACCTTCAGGGCCAACCTGCACGCGATCGACGGCAAGACTGGCCGGCATCTGGTTCACAACGCTGAAGAGTCGGCGAAAGTCGTAACTGACCTGGAAGCTTCCGCTTACCGGGTCAGCAAAGTCGTCAAACGTGAAGTCAAGACCCGTCCCGCGGCTCCGTTCACGACGAGCACACTCCAACAGGAAGCGGCCCGACGGCTTCGATTCGGAGCCCAGCGGACGATGCGCGCCGCCCAGGGTCTGTACGAAGGCATCCAGCTTGGAACGGGCGACCCGGTCGGGCTGATTACCTATATGAGAACAGACTCGACTAACCTGGCGACCACCGCCGTCGCGGAGATCGCAGAGTTCATCAAGGCCCAGTACGGGCCCGACTTCTTCTCCAAGCCCCGGGTTTACCGAACTAAGAGCAAGAACGCCCAGGAAGCTCACGAGGCGATCCGTGCCACGTCTGTGTTGCGCACACCGGAGAGCGTTTCGAGTCACCTTAGCGGCGACCAGCGCTCCTTGTACGAGCTAATCTGGAAGCGGATGGTCGCCAGCCAGATGACGGATTCGATATCCGACGCGACCACGGTCGACATCGACGCGACCGGGGGGCCGTCCGGTACGCCTTACACACTGAGGGCGACAGGTTCCGTTCTTAAGTTCCAGGGGTTCCGAGCGGTGTACGTCGAAGCGAAGGACACGGTCAGCGAGTCCGACGACGATGAGGACGACTCCGACACATCACGTGCCCTCGTGCCTCTTGATGAGGGCGAGGTCGTTAATCTGGACGACCTTAAGTCTGAGCAGAAATTTACTCAGCCACCCGCCAGGTTCTCGGAGGCGATGCTGATCCGAACCCTGGAAGAAAACGGTATCGGCAGGCCTAGCACCTTTGCGAGCATCGTCGCCACAATCGAGTCGCGCGACTACGTCGCTCGAGAGAGGGCGCGATTCAAGCCGACCAAGCTCGGGATCGCGGTCAACGACTTCCTGATCGAATGGTTCCCGGACATCATGGACACCGGGTTTACGGCCGGCATGGAAGAGAAGCTCGACGCGGTAGCCCGTGGGGACATCGATTGGGTGCCCATGCTCCAGGAGTTCTACACACCGTTTGACGGGACGCTTGAAGTTGCGAAAGAGAATGCGGAACGCGTCCCGCGCTCAGACCTCGATGAAGAGAGTGACGAGGTCTGCGAAGAGTGCGAACGGCCGATGGTCATCAAGTCCGGGCGTTTCGGGAAGTTCCTATCGTGCTCCGGGTTCCCGGACTGCCGGGCCTCGAAGCCGCTCAGGCTCGTGACCGGGGCGATATGTCCCGAGGACGGTGGCGAGCTTCTCGAGCGAAAAGGCAAAGGCCCGCGGGGGCGCAAGTTCTACGGTTGCGAGAACTACCCGAATTGTGAATTCTCCACTCGTGAACGGCCTCTCAAAGAGCCTTGCCCGGAGTGTGGCGGGCTGCTCGTGGCGCGCGGACGCGACGGAGCCAAGTGTGTTTCCAAGGAAGACTACGATGGCCCGGCGCCCGCTCCTCCTTCCGATCCCGAGAAAGAGGAAGCAAAGGTCGCAATCAAGGCTTAGTTCCGCTCGTGGTTCGGTTCTGGTCACCTGCGGCGTCGCCATTGAAGGCGCCGCGTGACGACCAGAGCGGGCCGCAGGCGCCGCGTCAGCGCTCCGTCGGACGAGACGTTCGACGAGGCGGCATGGGGCGCGGTGGTCGCCCAGTTCGGCGACCACCTCCGGACGAGCCTCCAACTTTCGCCGTACACCGTTCGTAACTACATAAGCGATATCGCGGCCTTTGGCGAGTTCCTGCGACTACGGCGGGTCCGTGATCTGAGCCGGGTCGATCGTGGATTTCTCCGGGATTACCTGGCTTGGCTCCTGGAACTCGGATACGTCAAGCCCAGTGTGAGCCGAAAGTTGACGGCGCTCAGGGCTTACTACCGGTTCCTCGTCGCCCGTGGAGATGTCGACCGCGACCAGACCGATCTAGTGTCATCGCCCCGGCTCGACCGCCGGTTGCCGGTAGCGGCGACTCGACGCGAGATCGAAGCGCTCCTCGACGTGCCGGACCCGACCAGCGAGAGAGGGCAACGCGACAGGGCGCTGCTGGAAGTGCTGTACTCGGCCGGGCTTCGCGTCGCGGAGGTTTGTTCGCTCGATGTCGGCGATATCGATTTCGAAGCTCGGGAGCTCCGCGTAATCGGCAAAGGGTCCAAGGAGCGGGTTGCGCTCCTCGGCCGACCAGCCCTGGCCGCTCTCAAGGATTACCTGGGTGGGACCCGCCCCGTGATGGCGCGGCGCAGCAGCGAGCAAGCGCTGTTCCTGAACCGTTACGGCGGTCGCCTCAGCGCGCGCAGCGTGGAGCGGCTCGTCAAGCGTTACGCCCTGGAGGCCGGTCTTGACCCGGAGTTCCACACACATACGCTCCGGCATAGCTTTGCCACCCACCTTCTTGATGGTGGGGCGGATTTAAGGGTTGTGCAGGACTTGATGGGACACTCCAGCCCGGCCACGACGCAGATATACACACACGTGTCGACCGAACAGGCCCGGCGTGTTTATCTCGGAGCCCACCCGCGAGCGAGGCGCCGTGCGGGCCTCGCAGCGCCTTCCGAAAGCGAAGAAAGCTAGCGAGAAGGAAGCTTCGCAGATGCCAGAATCCCCTCTCCCGTTGGGAGAGGGTGTGGGTGAGGGGAACGTTGGCGGATTGCAATCCGCCAACGGGACGAACGCGTACGTGGTCGCAAACACCGGCCTTTCGAGAGCCTCAGGCCACGGCTGCCGACGACACTTCAGTGCGACTTCGCGGACGCCTCACCGGGCATCGACGTTGTACCCTATCCTGCCGATGCGCCCGCGTGCGACGCTTCCTGTTTGACGATTGAACCTGTAAGGCGGCCGGGAGACCCCATCTCGCTTGACCAAGATCCTTGTCATAAACGGACCTAACCTGAACAATCTGGGTCGCCGCGACCCCGGTCAGTACGGGAGCATGACGCTGCCAGAGATCGAAACGGCGATCTCGAACCGCGCCGAAAAACTGGGCGTCGAGGTCGCGTTCTTTCAGTCAAATCATGAGGGCGCGATCGTCGACTACCTTCAGGAGAGCTCGGCGAGTGCGGACGGCATCGTCATCAACCCGGCCGCTCTGACCGGCGTCGGCTACTCACTCGGCGACGCGCTTCGTGACGCGGGATTGCCTCTGATAGAGGTCCATCTATCGAACATACATGCGCGTGAAGAGTTCAGGCGCCACTCGGTCGTCGCCCCGATAGCGGTCGGGCAGGTGGCCGGACTGGGGTGGCGCGGCTACCTGTACGCCCTGGAGCACATGTCCCACCATCTACAGGAAGGCGGAGCCGCTTGAGTTCAGTTGCCGATCGGATCGACAACTTGCGGTCGAAGTTCGAGGGCCTTGGGATCGACGCAATACTGATCACGGACGACGAGAACCGGCGTTATCTGTCGGGATTTGTCGGAACAGCCGGATACCTGTTCATCACGCAGGCGGGCGCCGTGTTGGCGACCGATTCGCGATACACGGAGCAGGCCGGCCACCAGGCGCCGGACTATCGCGTCGACAGGATCA
>JAQBUX010000072.1 GCA_027623795.1 Chloroflexota bacterium | reverse complement strand
TGCTATATGAACGCCGGGCCTTCACGCTGGACGAAAACCGCCCGGACGCCGTCGCCAGCCGTCGCAGGTTTGGATATCGGACCGCCCGCGAGAACATCTACGACCTGGTCGATGATGGAACGTTTGTCGAGTTCGGCCCTATCGTCGTGGCCGCCCAGAGGGCACGACGCACAGAAGAGTGGTTGCGCGAGCGCACCCCTGCGGACGGCATGGTGTTGGGGCTGGCGCACGTCAACGGGCACCTGTTCCCTGAGACGAAGTCGCGCGTGATCGCGATGTCGTACGACTACACCGTTTTTGCCGGCACTCAGGGCACCCGCAACCACTACAAGCAGGACCGGATGTTTGACCTGGCGCAGCGGCACCAGATACCGGTAATCGCGTTCATGGAAGGCGGGGGCGGAAGGCCGGGTGACACCGACGGCAAGGGCGGCGTCGCCATGGACACCAAGACATTTACCGATTGGGCCAAGCTCAGCGGCCTGGTGCCTCTGGTCGGCATCACCAACGGACGCTGTTTCGCAGGCAACACCGTTCTACTGGCCTGCTGCGACGTGATCATCGCGACCGAAGGCTCCACCGTCGGCATGGGCGGCCCGGCCATGATCGAGGGTGGCGGCGTCGGCATCTACACGCCGGAAGAGGTCGGCCCGATGTCGTTCCAGGTCCCGAACGGCGTCATCGATATCCTCGTTAAAGACGAGGCCGAGGCCGTCGCTACGGCCAAAAAATACGTGTCCTATTTTCAGGGTCCCGTTGCCGAATGGGAGGCGAACGATCAGCGCCGCTTGAGGCACGTCGTCCCGGAAGATCGCGTGATTTCTTACGACATGCGCGAGGCCATCGAGATCATCGCTGACAAGGACTCCGTCCTGGAGATCCGGAAAGCGTTCGGCGTCGGGATAATCACGGCGTTTATCCGCGTTGAGGGCAAGCCGATGGGCTTGATCGCCAACAACCCCCACCACCTCGGCGGGGCCGTCGATAGCGACGCGGCCGACAAGGGAGCGCGGTTCCTGCAGCTTTGCGACGCGTTCGATCTGCCGGTCGTCAGCCTCATGGACTGCCCCGGAATCATGGTCGGGCCTGAGGTCGAGCGGACGGCGCTCGTCCGCCACGCGGCGCGACTGTTCAACACGGGGGCGAACATGTCCGTCCCGATGTTCGGGCTCATCCTCAGGAAGGCTTACGGTCTCGGGGTGCAGGCGATGTGCGGCGGCAGCTCGATGTTCCCGACCTTCATGGCGGCGTGGCCCACGGCGGAGTTCGCCGGGATGAACATCGAGGGCATGGTCAAGCTCGGGTACCGCCAGGAGCTAATGGACATCGAGGACCCGGACGAGCGCAAGAAGTTCTACGACGAGATGGTGGCCGATCGGTACGAAAAAGCCAAGGCGATCTACGCCGGGACCTTCTTCGGCATCGACGACGTGATCGACCCGGCCGAGTCTCGCCGTTGGATCGTCGCTGGAATGGCAGCCCAGCCGCCAGCGGAGCCACGCAAGGGTAAGAAAAAGGCGTACATCGACACCTGGTGATGTCCGGGCGGCGTCCAAGGTCGAAAACCATGAGCGCCCGGTCTCGATCAGAACTTACGGTCAGGCACGGTGCCGATGATGCGTTCTGCCTCGAGGTGGTCGAGCTGCTCTTCGCTCATGTCCAGTAGCGCCGACAGGACCTCTCGGGAGTGCTGCCCGAGCGTCGGAGCCGGGCTGTCGATCAGGAACGGTCCGTCGCCGTTCCGGTAAGGGACGGTCGGGTGCGGGATCAGACCGGCGAACTCACGCTCCAGCCATTGCCAGTACCCGCGTGCCTCGTGCTGAGGATGGCCGAGGATTTCCGCCGTCGAAAGGACGGGCGCGGCGGCGATTCCCAGGTCGAGTAGTTGTTCCACCACCTCGTCCCGATCCCGGGCGCCGGTCCAGCGGGCGATCTTCTCGTCGATCAGGTCGTGCTCAGCCCAGCGCGCATCGAGACCCGTGAACTTCGATTTCATCAGATGGTTGTCGGCGATAAGTCCGGCAAGCGAGGACCAGGCGGCATCACTATCGACCGTCAGTGTGACCCAGCTGTCATCACCCGCGCACGGATACACGCCGCGCGGCGCAACAAGCGGGTCGCGACTTCCGTACCGTTGCGGCGGCTTGCCGTGCAATACCTGGGCGGCGACGCCATGCAACCCGAGCGTCGTGGTCGCCTCCACATGCGACAGGTCGAGGTACTGCCCTTCGCCCGTCCGTTGCTGGTGGAGGATCGCAATCAGAAGCCCCGCCAGGCCGTTGACGCCCGATACCGGGTCCCCGAGGGCGACGTGTGTCATCGCCGGGGGGTCATCCGGCCGTCCCTGCAGGTGTGGCAGCCCGGACGCCTGCTCCACAGTCGAGCCGTAAGCGCGGTACATATGCCACGGCCCGCCTGCGCCGAACGGCGGCATGGAAAGCATCACCAGCTCCGGGTTCGCCTTTCGCATGACGGGCTCGTCCAGACCAAGCTTCGGCAGCACCCCGGCCGAGTAGTTCTCGACCACGACGTCCGATACAGCGACAAGTTGCTTTAGCAACTCCTTGCCGCGTGGGTCCGTAAGGTCCAGCGTTACGCCCCGCTTGTTGCGGTTCATGACGTTGAAGTTGGGCGCTTTTTCATACAGTCGTTCGGCGATCCGTTCGGGCGATACGTCCCAGTCCCGCCACCAGTCAAAGTACTGCCGAGACTCGACCTTTATCACCTCCGCTCCGACATCCCCGAGGTGCCGGGCGCAAAGTGGCCCAGCCCACCCCATCGTCAGATCGATGACCCTGAGACCTCGAAGCAGGTCGGGGCGACGAGCCGGTTCGTGTACCGGACGGGGTTTGGCCGAACCGGCTGAAACACCCCTTGCGATCGCTGGATGGGGCTTTCGGGCGCCGGATTCTCTCGGCGAGTGCTCGCCGATGCGCGCTACGACTCCGTCCTTGCGGGCCGGTGTCCCGTGCAACCTGAACGGCTGGCCGGGCACCTCCAGCTTACGTCCGCCGGGAAGGGTGATCTCGCGGAAGGCGTCGACCGCCCGTAGCTGGGCGCTCTCGAACAAGTCCGCCATCGTCGGAACGAGGGCGAGCGGAACGCGCAACTCCTGCCCCTCGCGAAACCACTCTTCTGCCGGGCGTTTCTTGAGCGCGGGCACGAGCGCTGCGTCGATCCGGTCGGCATCGAGAAAGCGGTTGAGCGCTATATCCAGGTTCGGGTCTTCGGACAGTTCTTCTACTCCAACCAGGCGGCAGAAACTGTGCCACTGGTTGGGGGTCAGGGCCGTCACCCCGAGCCAGCCGTCGCTCGTCTCGTAGATCACGGCCGGATATGTCGGGTAAAAGCGGTTGATCCCGGAGCGTTTCGGCCGGACACCGTCCGGGGACGCGGCGATGGAAGCGCCACTCGACTCTTTGAGCGCCATCGCGGACTCGAGGAGAGACACGTCGACATGGGCCGCTTCAGTTCTCTGGCCGAGCACGCTCGACAGGAGATGGACCGCCATCCCGGCGAACGCTGTCATGCCGCCCAGTATCTGGACCGGGTAGCCGCTCATCAGGAGTGGCGGTCCCTCCTCCGGGCCGAAGTTGGCGACCTGGCTTATGACGGATAGGACGCTCTGGTCGTTGCCGGGACGCTGCGCCCACGGCCCCGTCTGCCCCCACCACGTGAGCGAGCCCAGGACAAGGGCAGGGGCGGCAGCCTTCAACGTTTCAAACCCGATCCCGAGTTCGTCCAGAACGCCCGGCCTCTCGGATTCGAGTACGACGTCTGCGGCGGCGACCCACTCCAGTAGCTCGTCGCGCTGAGAAGGGTCTCTGACGTCGAGCGACAACGACTCTTTGTTCGGGCTAAGTAGCGCGTGTAACCCGCTGTTGTCCGGAGCGGTGATTCCGGCGTCGAACGGCGGGAGCCCGCGGGTGGGGTGGCCCGTCGAGGGGTTTTCGACGTTGATGACGCGGGCGCCAAAATCAGCGAACACTCTCCCGCAGGTTGCGGTGGCGATGGAACCCGAGAGGTCGATGACGGTGTAGTCGGAAAGCGGAAGTGTCATGCGCGGGGCGTTTTTCCTGTTGCGTGGGTCGTGATTTTCTGGAAGCCTAACCGATTTCGCGCAATTTCAGGTCGTAGTTCTGGTCCGCCAATGTCGATTTGATAGCGGCGGCGCGTCCGGTGACACGAATCGTGCATACACGCGATCCGATGGCCAGGTACCTGCTACCAGAACCTCAGGGCAAGCCGCGCCTACCGCCCGGCCAACTTCTCGCGAGCCGCCTTGAACATGACCTCGATCGGCGCGTCCTGGCCGGTCCACAGTTTGAAACCCTCGGCGCCCTGGTAGATCAGCATCGACAGTCCGCCTGCGACGCGAGCCCCGGCATCCTCGGCCGCGATCAAGAACGGCGTCATCGTCGGTACATACACAGCGTCGTAGCAGAGAGCGTTGCCCGAAATAAGCTCCGCGGGGACCGGGGTTTCCTCAGGCGACGGCCCACCGCTCAAGCCCATCGAACTCGCGTTCACGATAAGGTCCGCGTAGGGAGCGGTATTGGCCAATTGATCGATTTCCAGGGACGTCGCGCCGGGCCGGAACCGACCGCGCGACATGTCTCGTGCGAGGTTCTGGGCCCGCTCCTCGGTCCGATTTGCGATGGTCAGCCGTGAAACACCGGCCTCTCGCAGAGCAAAAACGATCGCGCGCGCTGCGCCGCCGGCGCCGATCACCAGCGCTGATCTCCCCTCCGGTTCGAACTCGGCCGCCTCGCGGAGGCCGCGCAAGAAGCCCGGCGCATCGGTGTTGTAGCCCTTTAATTGGCCATTGTTGTTGACGATCGTATTGACCGCCCCGATCTCTTCCGCCACCGGATCCAACTCATCGACAAGTTCCAACGCCGCCTCTTTGTGCGGCAGTGTTATGCAGCACCCCAGGCAGTCGTCGGCGCGCAGGCCGTTGACCGCTTCAGCAAACTCTTCGGGTGCGATCCGCCACGCGTCAAACAAGGCGTCGATCTTTAGCTCATCAAGCGCCGCCTGCTGAAACGCAGGCGAGAGCGAGTGTCCGAGTGGATACCCGAATATTCCGAGTCGTTTTGTCACTCATGACTCCGTTCCGACCGATTCGCACGCGCCGCTAGAAAACTTTCCAGAATGACCACGGCGGCCATCGAGTCCAACCGCGCCCGGTCCCTGCTCGGTTCAAATCCCGCCTGTCGGAGTCGTGCTTCCGCCTCGATGGTGCTAAACCTCTCGTCCCAGCTCTCGACCGGGATTGTTGTGGTTCGCCGCAGAGTCGAGGTGAACCGGCGCATCTTCCGCGCCGCCGGTCCGTGGGTGCCGTCCAGTGATAGCGGCAACCCCACGACGATAACCTCCGCTCCTTCGCGCTCCGCGATCTCGATCACGACCGCGAGGTCGTCCGAGTCGTGACCCCGCACCAGGGCTTCGACCGGCAGGCACACGATACCGCCGGGGTCTGAGATAGCCAGCCCGATCCGAGCGTCACCGACGTCGAGGGCCAGGGCGCGCATCCCGGGTCAGGCCTGCGCCGCGGCGCGGACGCTGCGGACGACGTTCGGAGCCTCTTTCAGGGCGTTGCTCAACAGGGCTGCGTCGTTGCCGCCCGCCTGTGCCACGTCCGCCCTACCGCCGCCACGGCCGTTCATGAACGCCGCGATTCCGTTCACGATCTGTCCCGCATTATGGCCTTGCTCGACGAGGTCTTTCGTGACCATCACGATGACCGTCGGCTTGTCGTCGATAACGCCGCCTACGACAACAATTCCGCTGCCTAGCCGGTCGCGCAGGTGGTCTCCAAGCTCGCGGAGCGTCTTCGAGTTCACGCCCGACTTCTCGATAACAAGTACCTTCGTCCCGTCGACATCGACCGCCGTCTCGGCCGCATCGGCGGCAGGCCCGCCTCCCAGCAACGCCTCGCGTTCCAGCCGCGCAACTGTTCGCCGGGCCTCGTCTAGCTCCCCGAGTTGTGTCTCGATTCGAGCGCCTAACTCCGGAACCGGCACGCGCAGCTTCTCTGAGATATCGGCCAGCAACCCGAAGCGCTCCCACAGGTAATCCTCGGCGCCTCTGCCCGTCAACGCTTCAAGCCTGCGCGTGCCAGACCCGATGCCGTATTCGGAGGTGATGAAGAACGCCCCGATGCCACCGGTGTGCGCCATGTGCGTTCCGCCGCAGAGTTCGTAACTCCACGGATAGTCGATCCGAATCGTGCGGACGTCCGCCTCGTACTTGTCACCAAAGAAGGCCAGCGCGCCGGCGTCGATCGCTTCCTTGTAGGAGGTGATGTTCACCTGAACATCGTGGTTGTCACGGATCTTGTCGTTCACGATGTCCTGGACCTGCCGTAGTTCTTCCGGCGTCAGCGGGGCGACGTGCGTGAAGTCGAATCGCAGCCGGTCCGGTGCGACCAGCGAACCCGTCTGCCGCACGTGGGTGCCGAGAACCTGGCGAAGCGCAGAGTGGACCAGATGCGTGGCGGTGTGATTTCGCCGGATGCGCTCACGTCGCTCGCCATCCACAACGGCGCTCACGGCGTCACCGACGCGAACTGTTCCGCGCGTCAAACGCGCCGCATGCACGTTGACGTGGGTGTACGGGTTCTGGGTGTCCGTCACCTGAAGTTCTGCTCCGGGTGATGTGATGATGCCTGTGTCACCGACCTGGCCACCGCGTTCGGCGTAGAACGGCGTCTCGTGGAGGATGATCTCGACCTCGTCGCCCTCGGATGCTTCGGGCGTCGATTCGCCGTCCTTGATAAGACCCACAACCTGCGTGTCAACGGTCAGAGTTTCATAGCCACGGAACGGTGTGTCGTCGACGCCAAGCGATTCGTACAACCGTCGTGCCGCCACGTCGCCGCGAAAGGCCGATCCCGACGCCCTGCCACGCTCGCGCTGCGCTTCCATCTGCTCCTCAAACCCCTCCCGATCAAGCAACCATTCCATGTCACCGTGCCCCGAGGAGAATCGGCGTAAGACATCTACCGACCCACCGGCGGCCAGCGCGATCGCATCGACAGACTCCCGGTCGTAAGACAGGAACCGCTCCTCGGCGATCTCCCGCACCAGTTCGGGCGGGAATCCGTAGGTGTCGTAAAGCAGGAACGCCTCGCGTCCAGACACGGTGAACGCCCAGCTAACGGCGCGGAGATCGGCGAGGGCACGGGCTTCGGGCTCGCCGTCCCGGGTCTCAGCGACACGAGCAGCCAGTTCGGCAAGCGCGTCGGCCGCCGCCCTCGCCCCAACCGCGACTGAATCATCCCCTTCCGGGTAGTCCAACCCGTGCTGTTCGAGAAATCCTGAGATCCTGTCCGATGCGATGCCATCAGAGATTGCGAACGTCAGTGCGGCGGTCGCCGTCTCACGCTGCCTATCGCGGTACTCCAACATCCCGTCAAGGAAACGGGTCCCCTGGGCGATGGCGCGCGCGAACCGCTCTTCCTCTATCTCAAGAACGCGCAGGATGAAGGAGCGATTGTCCCTTAGCTCCGGGTAGACGGCGGACATCTGGTCCATCGCCACCTCGGCCAACTGCCCGAGGAACGGGCTTTCGATGCCGAGGGCAAGCCCGAATCGCATCGCGCGACGGATGATTCTGCGCAGCACGTAGCCGCGCCCGGTGTTACCGGGAACGACGCCGTCGCCGATCAGGAAAGACGCCGAACGGGCGTGCTCGGCGATGGCTCCGATGGCGCGGTCGAATCCGGGGTCCTCGCCCCACTCACGTCCGGCGAGTTCCTCCGCTTTTGCAATTACGGGACGGAAAACATCGGTCTCGTAGAGGGTGGACACGTCCTGCAAGACGGCGGCAGCCCGCTCAAGTCCCATCCCGGTGTCGATGTTTTTGTTCGGAAGCGGCGTGTCGTTGCCTTCAGGGTCGCGGTAAAACTGGGTGAAAACCAGGTTGTATACCTCGACAAAGTCGTCGTGGAAGTTCGGGCCCCACGCCGTCTTCCGGACCGGGTCGTCGAGCGCTGGCAAATCATCCATCGAGCCGCGGTAGTAGTGCAGCTCGCTGCAGGGTCCGCATGGCCCCTCTGCGCCCGCCGGTCCCCACCAGTTGTCCTCGTCGCCGAACCGGTATATCCGCTCTTGTGGCACGCCGAGGTCCAACCAAACCTGTTCGGCCTCGTCGTCGTCCTTGTAGACGGTGATGTACAGGCGTTCGCGGTCGAACCCCATGTGGTTCACCATCAAATCAAGCGCCCACTCGCAGGCTTCCTTCTTGAAGTAGTCGCCAAAGCTGAAGTTGCCCAGCATCTCGAAGAGCGTCAGGTGAGTGGCGTCGCCGACCTCATCGATGTCGGTCGTCCGGAAGCTCTTCTGGGCGGTCGTGAGACGCGGGTGTGGGGGCGTCGCCTCTCCGGCGAAGTACGCCTTGAACTGCGCCATGCCGGAGTTCGTGAGCAGCAGGGTCGGGTCGCCCGCCGGAATCAGTGACGCAGCTGGCATGCGCAGGTGGTCCTGCGCTTCAAAATACTTGAGGAATACTTCGCGGATCTCGTCCGCTGTTCGGGGCATGGAACGTGGGGTGGTCATGAAATCGGGCTCGCGGAGGGACTCGGGAGGATTTTGTATCGATGAGGGGTACGCGGCGGTCTGCGTCCCAATTGAGGGGGCCGCTGCCGGACCGGAGTCCTACATTCTATCGGGACTCGTGCCTCGCTCCACAGCCGCAGGGTTTCGCTGCGCAGCCCCGCGTCATTCGCTGTTCACGACACCGTCAACTCAAGCGTCTGCCCGGCGCGCTCCTACGTTGTGAACTACTCGCTCATCCTTCCCCCGGAGAGGCGGTTTCGCAGCCGCATCGTGAGGGCGAATGACTGAGCGTGTCTCAGGAATCGCCGTCGGACGGAGTCCTACGAAGGAACTTCTCCCTCATCCATTCGACTTCGCTCAGGACAGGCTCCCAGCCCCCGTATCGAGTACGGGGCAGGCTCTCTCCCGCTGGGAGAGGGGGATTCTGAGACACGCTCGACTATCCGCCCTTTCCGGCACGGTCGGTAGACTCCGCGCCCATCCACGCCACCCGGGCCGGTAGTCAGCGGCCCCTACGATGCGCAGGCGGACATAGGTAGATCACGCATTTCGGCTCGTGACTTTTGTGACCGTTCCCTCGCTCAGAATGACCGCGATGGTGTGCTGGTGGGGTTCCCCGCAGCCGCATCGCAGGGGCGAATGACTATCCGCCCTTTCCCGCACGGTCGATGGACTCCGCGCCCATCCAGGCCACCCGTGCCGGTAGTCAGCGGCCCCTACGATGCGCAGGCGGAACGGCAGGCTGGCCTGTCCGGACGACGAGGTGCTTGAGCCTGACAGACCAGGAGATTCTTCGGCCTCGGCCTCAGAACGACAAACAGCGCACGCCCCGCCTCCGCCACGTCCGTTCGTCCGCGCCACACCAGTTTGTCCACGCCCATCCGTTTGTCCGCGCCCATTCGCTCGTCCGCGCCCTGAGGCTCTCGAAGGGCGTCCTGGTGCCAATGCGACATCGGGCCTATCTGCGCTAGCCCTCGCCATCGTCCTTATCGACATCATCGGGGTCCACTTTTCGGCGTTCGCGTGAATGCTCCAGCGCCATCCTGTCGAGCTCGGCCATTCTGTTGAGCTCGTTCATCCGTTCCAATGACTGCGGGTTCGGCCGGTACTGTTCGTCATCATCTTCGTCCAGGAAAGCAGGTCGAGACCTCAGCCTGATCTGGCGCGATATGTCGTCGAGGTCCGTCAGGCGCTCGATTGATCTAGGGTTCGGACGAGACTGGCGTGTGGACTCTGCGGCAAGCGCCGCCTCTCGCAGCGCCTCCTGCCGCGTCTCCGTGGGCACGGCGATCTCGGACAGCGCCTCCAGCTGCGCCTCGGCGATCACGTCCTCCGAACCCTGATTACCCTTTTGCGGATGCGCGCCCACGCCCCAGTAGACCGTCTGGTGCGGGAACGGGATCTCGATGCCCTCGGCGTCAAACCTTTCCTTGATCCGTTTGCGAAGTTCACCGGCGATCTCCCACTGGGTTAGCGGCCGGCATACGCCCAGCATCTTTATCGTGATCTGGGAATCGTCGAAGGAGTCTAAACGCAGCACCTGAGGAGGGTCGATGATCTTTTCCGCCCAGTAGTCCTCGTTCGACAGCGTCGTGCCGATCTCGTTCAAGACAGCGAACACGTGGTCCATGTCTTCTTTGTAGGCGACCCCGACGTTGAGATTGACCCGTGACCAGAACTTGGTGAAATTGGAAGCGACGCTGATCTCGCCGTTCGGAACGATATGTACCTTGCCATCCAGATCCCGCAACACGGTCCGGCGCAGGTTGATACTCTCCACGGATCCGGCGATGCCTGCGATCGATACCACGTCGCCCGTCCGGTACTGGTTTTCGGCCACGATGAAGAAGCCAGCGATCATGTCCTTCACCATCGATTGGGCGCCGAACCCGACGGCTATTCCAGCGATACCGAACCCGGCGATCATCGGACCGATGGGCACACCGATCTCTGACAGTACGGAGAAGATGGCTATCACCCAGATGAGCACCGCCAGCGCCCCTCCGATCACGCTAGAAAGCGTTTGTGACCGGAGCATCTGGGCGCGGTTGCTTGACGAGTTCGGGATGCCGGGATCCTCGCCCTCCGTCAAGATCAGCCGGTCCATCGCCGACGGCAACAGACGCCTTACCAGGCGTATCGCGACGTACGCCACCGCCCAGATCACGAAGATCGGAACGATGTGAGGCCGGATGTCGCGGCCGATAGACACGAATCCTTCGCCGATGGCGTTCCAGATCGGTGAAACGTCCTGGTCAAGTATGTGCGCTATCGTCAACCCGAAGGGTACGCCGACCAGGATCAACAGCATCGGGCCTTCGGTGAGGAATTGGATGGTCGCCTGGGCCTTATCGCTCACGTGACCAAGGTCATGCTCTTCTATGGCGGCCGCGCCGGACCGGAGAAGTCGATGCAGGTACACGCGGAGCAAGTACCAGACAACGATGGCGGCGAGCGCGACCAACCCGGCCCAGATGCCGTTGTCAGCCACCCAGGCAAGGAATGATCCGTTTTCAGGGTTCCCGAAAAGCTCTCGCAAAACAACCTCAGGCGATCGTCCGCGTCGCGACGTAGCGGGCCGCTACGAAGTCGCCGGTACCCGAGATTATAGGTTCGACCCCGCTGACAACCCTACATGCCGGTAAGACTGGTTACGTTTGAAGCAGGGTCGACGGAGAATGGGAGACGGTATCCATGGTTGGAAACGCGGCCAACAACACTTCGTCAAGCTACCCCCACCGGTCATTCCCACGTAGGTGGGAATCCAGATCCCTCAATCACGGCCGTACACCGCGCCTACCGACGCAATGGCGCCC
>JAQBUX010000071.1 GCA_027623795.1 Chloroflexota bacterium | reverse complement strand
CTGCCGCTCTGCAAACAGGCAAAAGCCCTCAGGCTCAGTCGCGGCGCTTTGTACTACCGTCACCGTCCGGTCAGCGATGCAACGCTCACCTTGATGCGCCGTATCGACGAGCTTCACCTTGAGCACCCGTTCGCGGGAAGCAGGATGACGCGGGACATCCTGCGGATGGAAGGTTTTGTTTGCGGGCGCAGGCACGTTGGAACACTAATGCGTCGCATGGGCATCGAGGCACTGTACCGCAAGCCCAATACCAGCAGGCGGCATCCTGGCCATCTGGTCCATCCATACCTGTTGCGTGGTCTGGCTATTGACCGCCCGAACCACGTGTGGGCGATGGACATTACCTACATACCGATGGCTAAGGGCTTCGTCTTCCTTGCCGCGGTGCTGGACTGGCACAGCCGCAAGGTCCTCGCATGGCGGGTGTCCATAACGATGGACACGGGCTTCTGTATCGATGCGGTTGAAGAGGCACTGAAACGGCACGGCGCGCCAGAGATCTTCAACACGGACCAGGGCAGCCAGTTCACAAGCGAAGCCTTCATCGGACTGCTCAAAGACAGTGGGATCAGGATCAGCATGGACGGCCGTGGGAGCTGGAAGGACAACGTGTTTGTCGAACGGCTGTGGAAGAGCGTTAAGTACGAGGAGGTGTACCTGAAGGCATACGAGACCGTGTCCGAGGCGCGAAAGTCGATTGGCGATTACCTGGAGTTCTACAACGGACACCGGCCCCATTCGAGTCTTGACCGGATGACACCGGACCAGTTCTACTTGGCCGCGCTAACCCACCCGAGGGCAGCCTAATAATGCAGGGAGTCCACTTATAAGGACCGCCCAGACTGTTCAAACAACCGGAGCCACTTCTGATGGAAGGCCGGGGGTATGTACCGAGTGGAGCTCTACGGCCGTGTTCGGCGTGCCTGCCTTTCACTGTGTGACGAGGACCGAACCCGTGACGTCCGCATCCCCATCCCCGTTGGTGATTGCAGAGCAAAAAATGTCGGCCGGGATAGCTACAACCAACGTGAATGGACCATAGGGGCGACCAATTTCATGGGCCGTTCTCACTGTCCACTGCGTGACTCGGTCGGGCGATATCCCTGCCTCCATCGGAAATGAAAAGGACCCCGCACCGGAGTACGGGGTCCCCATGAAAGCCAGGAATTCTAGGAACGAAATAGATAACTCTATTTATCTGATTCCTCCTTTTCCTTGGTCATCTCGAACCACTCATCCTCGTAGTTGATGGTGTCGGCTACTGCCTTCAATCGATCCCTACCACCGATCATCACCCGCATCGGTCCGCCGACTTTCTTGGTCTCGAATCCTAAATCGTGAGAGATCGTTTGGCTGATCATGTAATTGGTGATCCAGTCGGCGTCGTCTCGCACTCGTTTCTTCACGTCGGCAAGATTGACCCGGGGCATAGGTTGTGTCAGACGGCCTTCGTCCGTGGCTTCGGCCAACAACGCACGAAACACGACGATCCGCAACTCTTCGTCTTGGCCTGCGAGCAGAGCGGCTTTCTCCGCTTTGATTTGGTCGGCCACGTATGCAGCTAAGTTCTCGTCCCCCAATTCCTCGGCCACGAGCAAAATCGCAGCATATTTGAGATTGGCCCTATGTCCCGTGTCCGTAACCCGTTTCCAGTCGATACCTGATGCGACTGCCCGTATTGTCGAAGCGTACTCCGCGATGATGTCGGCATCGAACGGCAGCACGTCTTCTTCCGGTTTCGGGCGGGCATAAAGCACGATTGATCGACTCCTTGCGGATGGATCGGAAAGTGCTCTTCTTCGGTGGATTACAAGTGCACCAAACAGGTTGCGCACTTCATCATTCCATCCGAACTCGCGTTGACGCTTAATCTTGAGGTTGCCTTCGCTACGACTGAATCGGTATGCAAGAAAGTCCTAGTTGATCTTGTCTCCCTCTTCAATCAACACCGTCGTTTCGAGCTTCAATGCGTCCCTAAAAGTGGCTTCACTCAACTTCCCGCCAAGAACATGCGGTCGATACACAAGCAACGTCAACGACTTAATTGTCGTGCTCTTACCCGTGTGTATTGGCCCGTCCAGGATCAACACTGGCATCTCATTTAGTGAACGCAACCCCGTGTGTCACTACTGCGTAGTACGCGATCACTTTGGCCTGATTTAGGTCGAATCCGGTTGTGGCTTCGATTCGAGCGGCAAGTTCGCCGATCGGCTTCTCATTGATCACCCCATCATCCGTCGTTTTGGTCGCCGATCCTTCAGCCTCTTGGTCAATATCGAGCGATTCGGGCACTTCTGTTTCTTCTTCCTCATGAAATTTCGGTTCTGACATGAGATACCTTTCATTCGGCAGGGCACAAAAAAAGCCCCCTGCCACACGAATTCCTTCGCATGACAGAGGGCAACTTGCCTTCTGTTGTCTTGGCCGCCGCTTAGCTCTATCGGATCGGTGATCTATCAGAGGGGATGCGATCCCCACTATTTCTCACCGACGAACCGTCACCATCAGCACCTAGACTTGGTAGTTTGTTTCATTGCTACCAGCCCAATGTAACATTGGGCTGAATCCCAAGTCAAGAGAGTTTGGACGGTCGTTTCGGCCGATTGGCGAGCAATCTCGAACCGTCTCTACCTGAGGGCGTCCGCTGGGCTGTGTCGAATGTGCGCGAGTTGGGCCAATTCCTGGGCCACTCCAGCGGTGTAGCGACGCAACATAGCGATAGAACTCCAGCCCATCACCTCAAGAATGTCGCTGTCATTCATCCCCGAGCGCTTCATCTGAGCGGCCGCCGCCCGGCGGAACGCATGTACGCCCTTATCGCGGACCGCAGAGCGCTCGCAGAGCCGTTGGATGAGTTGGAGTACCCCTGAGCCGGTCAGAGGGCCCTTCTTGCCCTGCCATAGCGGTCCGTCGGCCAACTTCCAGCGCCTGACATAGCGCTCGACTGCCTGAATGGAGGCCACCCCAAGAGGTACGTCTCGGACACCGGTCTTGCCATCGACCCGAACGGAGCGACGGTCCCAATCCGGTATCTGCATCGATACCAACTCCCCAGCCCGCACACCTGTGTCGAACAGAACCGTGACCATGGCCCGATTCCGGACGCCGTTCAAGGTTTGGAGGTCGCAGGCTTTAAGTAGCCGCTTAATCTCGTCATCGGTGTAAATGGGTTGCGGCACGACCCGATAGCGCACCGGCTTTACGTCTCGGGTGGGATCGCTGCCGATCTCGCCTTCTTGCACGAGGAACCGGAAGAATCGCCGCAGTGCGAGTTGGGCCTCGTGTACGGTCTTGGCGGACCGCCTCGCCCCCAGGTCAGCCACATGCGCTCTGATATCGGTAGATGTGACGCTGTCGAAGGGCTGACCGTCGAGGAACGTCGCTATGCGTTCAACTTCCCGGACGTAATCGGATACGGTCTTGGGCTTCAGACCTTCGACGGAGAGGGCGAGCCGGAAGGCCCGCACCAAACCCGAACAACCAACCGCTGTAACCATGATGTCGCTCCTCATCCCTTGCGGGAAATAAGGGCGAATCGAGCGGTTTTCGTAGCTAAAAAGCGGTAATTGGCTCCGGAGGCAGGAATCGAACCTGCGACCAATCGGTTAACAGCCGACCGCTCTACCGCTGAGCTACTCCGGAGCGACGCACGCATGCGCTGCCGCACCTGACCGAGACGTCAGGGGCGCGCTTGCCCGCAATCGTCAACTTTAGCACCCCGTTTGCCAGCCGCCAACGTGGAATCGGCCATCGTGGGGCGCCTGCGCGCCTGCCGACCGGCCTTCCATCCAGACGGCCATCGTTGACGACTCGTATCCCCGTTGCTAGCCTCAACACACGATGGCTGATACCTCTAACTCGTCCGGCAATTCATCCGCGGCCTCATCCAGAAGCCGATCGGGCAGCCGAAACAAAAGCTCGTCCGGTCGCTCCCGGAAGGCGTCCACTGACAGAGTGGACGGCAAGAACGCCGCGATCGAGCCGCGTTTGACGCAGGCCGCCGAGAACTACCTGCTCTCGATCTACATGGTCCAGGAGCAGGGGTTGGCGGTTACAAATGCCAACCTGGTGGACCAGTTGAAGCGCACGCCGGAATCCGAAGGCCTTGGCACATCCCTGCCCTCGATCGCCGGGATGCTTCGTCGGATGGAGCGCGAGGGTTTGATCACGCATGCGTCGAACCGGGAGATCGAGCTCACCGTCGAGGGCGTCAGGTTGGCCGAACAGATGGTGCGGCGACACCGCCTTGCCGAGCGTATGGTGGTCGACATGCTGGGGCTTGACCTGGTCAAGGCGCACGCCGAGGCGCACCGCCTGGAACACGCCATCTCTGACGAGCTTGAGGCCCGAATCCGGACCACTCTGAAAAACCCGAAGACCTGCCCGTTCGGGCACCCGATTCCCGGAAGCGGTTACAGCCCCTGCCCCGCAAGCTCGACCATCGACGAGGCGCCCGTTGGCCAGCCGTTGCGTGTGGATCGTATTCCGGAGGAAGACTCGGACCTGCTGGAGTACCTCGTTTCAAATGGACTCGTCCCCGGTGTGGAGGTCGAGATACTGGAGTACGCGCCTTACCGGGGTGTCGTGACGCTCAAGACGGCGGACGCCTTCCCGGTCCTCGGTGCGGACGTGGTATCACGTATCTGGGTCTGCCCCCTAAACTGTGGAGCGGACTGCGCCACGCGGTCCCTCTGAATCGGTCGCCGGGGCCGGATGCCGTCCAGGGTAGAGCGCAGCACGGCACGCCGACCGACACGTCTCTACGCTTAAACTTCTCTCTCATCCTTGGGCAAGTTCAGGACAGGCGACAGGCTCCCAACCCCCGTATCAAGTACGGGGCAGGCTCCCTCCCACCGGGAGATGGGGTCTCCACGACCCTCTATAACCGTAACGGCGGCATGCGGCCCCATGGACAAACTATGAGCAGGCGAACTGAGCGCGTCGGGTTCACGTTGCAACGCGAACTCGGGAAGATGATCGACGAAGACCTTTCCGACCCGCGGCTGGCGAAAATGACGTCCATAACTCGGGTGGAGTGCACGGGAGACCTCGCATCGGCGCATGTGTACGTGAGCGTTCTCGGCGAAAAGGAGGCACTCGATGGCAGCCTTGAGGCCCTTCAGTCCGCAGCCGGGTACCTCAGACGAGAGGTCGGCAAACGCATCCACATCCGCCACGTCCCGCGCCTGGTCTTTCATCTCGACCCCGCCCTCGCGGAGGCCGCGGATATGTTCAAAATGATGGACGAAGTGGCGAAGGACGACAGCAAACGTCCGAAAATCAAACCGCCAGAAATCGAACCAGGGGAGAACGGATCCGGGGCAGCGGACGATGACGCCGATTCCCGGGAATCGCAGTGACACTACTTGACGGGTCGGGCGAGACCGGCCAGCGGAACGTGGAGCAGGCTGTAGCGGGGACGAAAAAGGAACGACCGCCGCAGATTGCGGGCGGGTTTTTGAACGTCAACAAACCGGCCGGGATGACGTCCATGGACGTCATCCGAATCGTCAGGCGCCTCACAGGCCAGCGGAAAGTCGGCCACGGGGGGACTCTGGACCCCGACGCGACCGGGGTACTACCGATCTGCATAGGCCGGGCGACGCGTTTTATCGACCGCTTCGTCCGCGGGCGGAAGGTGTACGAGGCCACGACAAGGTTTGGGACGGCCACCGACACTTATGACGCGTCCGGCCGCGTCACGACGGAATCCGATCCATCAGAGATCACCCGCGAGGCTATCGAGGCGCTGCTTCCCCGTTTCACCGGCGAGATCGGTCAGGTTCCGCCTATGTACAGCGCTGTCAAGAAGGATGGCGTCCGGCTGTACAAACTGGCACGCGCCGGGAAAGAGGTCGAACGGGAGGCGCGTGAAGTTGTCGTCCACTCACTCCATGTAACGTCATGGGAGCCGCCCGTTCTGGGACTAACGATTGAGTGCGGCAGCGGATTCTATGCCCGATCCCTCGCCCACGACCTTGGGCTGGCCCTCGACAACACGGCGCACCTTGCGGGCCTCGTCCGCTCACATGTGGACCCGTTTGCGCTGGACGATGCGGTGACGCTTGAGCAGTTGGAACAGGCGGCGGACGCGGGGGATTGGGAACGCCTGTTGTACCCGATCGATGCGGCTCTGATGGACCTGTCGGCTGTTGTCGTCGATCCTATACAGGAAGAGGCGATCAGCCACGGCCAGTCTGTGAGTCTTGGAATATCGGGGACCGGGGGGGCAACCCAGGCCGAAGGGCCCCTCGGCAAGGCGGAGGTTCGCGCATATAACCGTGCCGGGGAGTTGATCGCCCTCATGAAGTTTGACGCGATCCTCGGCCGATTAGACCCCATCAGGGTGATACCTGTTCGTTGACATCCCAGGTGCTGACCGGCGCGATCGGGCCGGATTCGGTAATAAATCCACCGGTATCGAAGTGACGCCCACGTTGGGACATCCCTAACATCGTCGGTATGAACACCCTGGCGCCGCTATTGAGTGCGGCCGAGACCCCGCTCGAGCAGGTCGCACACCTGGTCTTACTGCTTGCTGTCATCATCCTCGCCGCCAAGATCGCCGGGGAGGTCGTTGAACGATTCGCATCACTGCCGGCGGTACTCGGCGAGCTGGGAGCGGGAATCCTCATCGGTCCATTTGCGCTTGGCGGGATCGAGATCGGTTCGTTCGGTCCCATCTTTGAGATCCCGACCATAATCAATGAAGCGGGAGAAGCGGTTGAATCGCTAACACCCGTCGACAACGAACTGTTTTTCATGGCGCAGGTAGCCGCGATCATCCTGTTATTCCAGGCCGGATTGGAGACTAACAGGCAACAGTTTTTCAAGTGGGTCCGGCCGGCGACCGCGGTTGCGGCCGGCGGAGTGATCGTTCCGTTCGCATTCGGGTTCCTGGCGACGCTTGCGATGGGATTCGCCAGCCTGGACAGCACGCAAGAGGTGCTGCCGGCCCTGTTCGTCGGCGCCATCATGACGGCGACCTCCGTCGGAATTACGGCGCGCGTACTTGCAGACATACGCCGCCTGGACACGCCTGAAGGGACTACGGTGCTGGCCGCTGCCGTTGTGGACGACGTGCTCGGCATACTGATCCTGGCCGTGGTCATCGGAATCGCCGAAACGGGCGAGGTATCCCCGGCAGACATCGGCATCGTCGCGGCCAAGGCAATCGGATTCTGGCTCGGGTTGACGATCTTCGGGAGCCTTGTAGCGAAGCAAATCTCAGACGCTTTCCTGTGGTTCCGCAGTCCGGGCGTCCTGGTTGGGCTGGCGCTTTTCCTTGCGTTCCTCGCGTCAGCGGTCGCCGAGATATATTTCGGGCTGGCGATGATCATCGGGGCTTACACGATGGGTCTCGCGCTCTCCGAAACGGAGCTGAAGCACCGGATCGAGGAGCCGATGATCCAGATCGGGCACTTCATGGTGCCCATCTTCTTCGTCGTGATCGGCATGCAGGTGGACCTGGGAGCGATGAGCGGCGCGATCTACTTCGGGATCGTGCTCAGTGTCCTCGGCATCGCGAGCAAGCTGATCGGCGCAGGGCTGCCGGCGCTGGCTGTCGGTTTCAACCGCCGCGGCGCATGGCGCGTAGCGATCGGCATGCTGCCGCGCGGCGAGGTCGCGCTGATCATCGCCGGCATCGGGCTTTCGAGCGAGGTGATCGGCCAGGATGTGTTCGGCGTCGCCATCCTGATGACCGTCGTGACGACGCTCATCGCTCCGATCGTTCTTGTCCCGGCGTTCACGGCCGGCGGGTCCGGCTTGCGGCGGCCGATGGCCGGAGCGAGGGCGCATCGTGAACGGGGGCGCCCGGAAGGCCACTAACGGAGCGCTGCCGGGCGAGGTCGTGACATCTCCTGACGCGACAGGGCGCATGCTATATTTAACGCTCGGCGTGCCCCCGTAGCTCAGCGGATAGAGTACCGGCCTCCGAAGCCGGGGGCGTGAGTTCGATTCTCACCGGGGGTACCACCCGCCGAGCGCCTGAGTACCCCGTACAGACGAGGCCGCATGACCAACTCAGACTCGGCCTCTCCCAGACCAGCGAACCTCCGCCGCATCCCACTCGGCGCGCCGCTTGTTGACGCCCTGCGCGACGAAATTGCGTCCTTTCGCTCCATCTCCGCGCTTGAGCCGATTACGGTCCTCACCCCGTCGCGTCAGTCTGGATATTTTCTGCGCCAGCGGCTGGCCGGGGATGGTCTTTTCAACGTCCAGTTTCTCCGAGTAGAGGACCTCGCGGAGACGATCGCAGGGAGCGCCAACACCAAACGCCCGCTCACCCGGCTCCGCGCCGCGGAACTTGTCCACGGCACGGCCGTCGACCCGGCGAATCGGTTGCCGCCGGTTCTCGATCGTATCCGCCATCAGGAAGGTTTCCAGCGCGCCCTGCACAGGACGCTGGACGATCTTGACGCCGCGTCGCCAACCGAATCTGACTTGCACGCGGCCGCAGGTAGCGGCCACTATGGAGCAGTCGCCGGATTATGGCGGGCGTTCCGGGCGCGTGCATCGGAACTGGCGAACCGCGCTGATGTGGCACGCGAGGTGGCAGACGTACTCCGGTCAGACCCCCGGATCCTGGGACGATTCGGCCATGTCGTGTTCCTCCTCGTCGAGGAGCCGGCTCTCCAGTACACACAACTGGTGAGAGCTCTCACGACGATCCCGGACGTCAGTGTGCTGATCGGCACGACCGGAGAAGCGTCCAGTGACGCACTGATCGAACGGGTGATTGGACGCGCGGACCATAGCGACGACGGCTCTTCGCGCAACGCCCCCACATCCGCAGATACACTCCTTGTCTCGGCTTCAGACAAAGCCCAGGAGGCCCGTTGGGTCGTTCGCGACGTCCTCAAGGCGGCGCGGGACGGGACGCCGTTCGGACGGATGGCCGTGCTGTTCGACGATCGTTCATATGGCGCCCGCATGACCCAGGCGCTCCAGGCCAGCGGCATCCCCGTAGCCGGGCCGGCTCCGATCACGCTGGCCCAGACCCCACACGGACGCTGGTACCTGGGACTGCTCTCGGCCATCGAATCAGACCTGGCACGCGACCGGTTGATGGCCTGGATCACAGCGAACGACCTCAAGGCGCCTGACGGGCTTCCGGTTTCCGGACCCGTGTGGGAGGCGATTTCGCGAAGGGCCGGCCTTGTCGGCGGCGCGGCGAACTGGGATGGACGCCTGGGCGGGCACGCCGCACGCTTGAGGGCCAGGGCGGACAACGCCCACCGGCTCGACGAAGTTGACGAGGCGAGAGTGACCGGGTGGCTCTCAGAGGCCAACGAGACCGACCGACTTCGGGGATTCGTTCGGCGGATCGTCGCGGACGCGGCGTCGTTGAACCCAGACGCAGGCTGGGGTGACAGGGTGGGATTTCTGAACGACATCGCCAGCCGCTACCGGTTTACGGAACCTGACGCCATCCAACACGATGACGACGACAGCAGCGCTCGGAAAGCGGTCGAGTCAACGTTGCAGGCGCTGGCTGATCTGGATTCGATCGGCGCTTCGCCACCGACTCTGAGCCGATTTCGTCAGAGCATCGAGCAGGAGTTCGAGCGTCCGGCTCACATGGCGGAACGTCTCGGAAGGGGCGTGTTCGTCTCGCCGTTGCGGAACGCCGTCGGATGCGATTTCGACGTCGTGTACGTGATGGGAATGGCGGAGGGCAGCTTCCCTTCCATCGGGTCGGAAGACCCGCTGCTACCGGACTCGGTCCGAAGTCGGATCGAAGGCATGAGAACGCTGGCGGACGGGCGCGCCAGCGCAAGGCGGTGGTATCTAACCGCTCTGGCCACGGCTCCACGCCGTGTCCTCACCTGGCCCCGTTCATCGCCCGGCGCGGCACGGCGAGTGTGGCCCGCGCGTTGGTTTACCGAGGCCGCCGAAACGCTCGCGGGTGGGCCGCTAAAGGCCGACCTGGTCGAAGAACGGGATCGGCGCTGGCTGCTCCATCTCCCGCCCTCCGTGTCCGGCGTCCTGTCCATGGAACCGGCGGACCGGCACGAGTACGACGTCAAAAGCCTGACGGCGTGGCGCTCCTCTGGACGCGATCCGGCCGATCACTACCTCCTGGGCGGCGCGGGGTCCGGTACGAAGTTAGCTGCGGAGTTGGAGCAAGGCCGGTACTTCTCGCACCGATTCACGAACTGGGACGGCGCCGTCGGCGCTTCGCCCGGATGGTCGCCACGATCTCTTGAGGGCGTTGCGTCCCCCACGCGACTCGAAACATGGGCGACCTGCCCCTTCCGATACTTCCTCTCCTACGAACTCGAAGTGGAATCGACCGAAGCCCCCGAGGAGGCGGAGACAATAAGCCCGCTTGATCGCGGCACGTTGATCCACAACATCCTTGAGGAGTTCGTCGATGAGGCGATCCGGTCGCCCGATGTGGCGCCCATTCAAGCGACCCAGGACGCTAGATTGGCGGCTATCGCAAACGCGCAGATGGATGATTTCGAGCGCGGCGGGCTGGTCGGGAGACGAGTGCTGTGGAGGCTCGAGCGTGAACGCATCTCGCGGGGACTGGCCGACTTCCTCGATGTCCACAGGGAGCGGCAAGCCTCGCGTGGCCAAATACCCGTAGCAACGGAACTCGGGTTCGGCGATGGCGAAAAAACTCAGGCGGTGTCCCTTTCGCTCGGGGCAGGCAGAACTCTCAGCTTCAGGGGGCGCATGGATCGCGTGGACATGAGCCAGGACGGGCGTCGTGCGACCGTAATCGACTACAAGAGCGGGTCGAAGCGTAGTTACGAAGGGATCGCAAAGGACCCTGTCGACAGCGGACGGCACTTGCAGTTGCCGATCTACGGGATGGCGCTCAGGCAATCGTATCCAGACCTCGAGGAGATCAACGCCGAGTTCTGGTTCGTGATGGACTCTGCCGGCGCGGGGCTGGTGGGAGGCCCTATCGAGAACGCCGAGCGTCGCATGAGGGAGGTGGTCGACGGTATCGCGGCCGGGATCGACGCGGGGGTGTTCCCGGCCTACCCCGGTGAGGGAAGCAGGCCCAGGCCCGGCGGAGGGTTCGGGGCCGATAACTGTGTCTATTGCCCCTACGATCGCCTGTGCCCGGCGAATCGCGGGTGGCTGTGGGAGCGCAAGGCCGACGACCCCACAGCGACGCCATTCACGGGCCTGATGGCGGAATGAACGTGCCGAGATCCGTAGATTCCCGGTCCTCGTCGTCTCCCATGTATTCCGAGGACCAGCGCGCCCGGCAGTCGATCGTCGACGATCTCGGCTCAAACCTGTTCGTGGAGGCGGGGGCGGGGACTGGCAAGACGACGGCGCTTGTTTCCAGGGTGGTTTCGCTCATCGCAGAAGGGACGCCGCTAACGAAGTTGGTGGTGATCACCTTCACGCGCGCGGCAGCCGCGGAGCTCCGGGAGCGCGTCCGCAGGGAGCTTGCCAGCGCACGCGAC
>JAQBUX010000070.1 GCA_027623795.1 Chloroflexota bacterium | reverse complement strand
CGGCGGAAATCGTCCGTCGGTTTCGAACCGGCACGGCCAACAACGTCGAGGTCTTCGATCTGCCGGTCACGACCGGCTCGTCGAGCTCCAACAGCCAATATCACAAAGGGCGACCCGACCGGGCCGCCCTTTGTGTTTCAGATCTTTGTGCCGGTCCTAGTGGGCGTGGCCGCCACCGCCGCAGGCGCAACCACCGCCGCCGCCGCCGCAACCGCCGCCGCCGCCACCGCCGCCACCAGCGCCGCATGCGCAACCGCCCGCTCCAGCGTGGGGGTCTTGCTGAGCCTCGGCGCCGCCACCGCAACCGCAAGCGCCACCACCGCAGCCGCCGGCGCTGGCGAAGTTCGGATTGGAGATGACAAAACCGCTGCGCTGCAGCCCATCCACGTAATCGATGCTCGAACCCTCAAGAAGCGGTGAGCTCTCGTTGTCTACAACGATTTTGACGCCGAAGAACTCGACCATCGTGTCGTTATCTGCGGGCGCCTCTTCGAGTCCAAGAATGTACTCAACTCCGCCCATCGCGCCGGGGGCCAGCGAGATCCGGATGAGACCCTCTGCGGACTCCTGCTCGGCGAGCACTTCCTTAAACTTGGAAGACGCTGCCTCAGTAACCGTCAGTAAGGTCGAGTTTTCGATCACCATATGATTCTCCGTATCTCCGGATGACCCGCGCTATGTCTGATCGCCGCGGCCATTTTCGAATCTATCCGAGTTCGTACTTCCGCATTTTAGCGCAAGTAACGCGAATCGTCTTGTTGCCGCCGCGGGTCGTCATTGGACCGTCACTCGCAGTCCATATCGTATACCGAACCGTACCAACTCCCACAAACCTGTCGTATCATGGAGACGGTTGCCAAATCATCTAGCGGTTCCGTAAAAATCCGCCCATTTGTGGCTCTGTATCGTCACCCAGAATGAGATTCTTGGCGCGACGATCCCCGTCGAATCGGAGCTCTTTAGGACCCGCGTCACATCAGTTTAGTACGTATGAACGGGGAACGCCTCCCGCATGGATGAGCTAGATCGCCAGATCATCAGCATTCTCGAGAAAAACGGCAGGGCCGCCAACGCGACGATCGCCCGCAAGGTCGGCGTGAGTGAGGGAACCGTTCGCCGGCGTCTCAAACGTCTCATAGGCGACGAAGTGATCAGGGTGATGGCGTTCCCTGACCCCAAGGCTCTTGGCTACGACTCCGAAGCGCTCATCGGCGTCCAGGTCGATCCCGACAAGATGGACCAGGTGGCGACAGCACTTGCCAACCTCGAACACACTCGCTGGGTCGCGCTCGCGACCGGGTCGTTCGACATCTTCGCCTGGGCGACCCTGCCAGACGCGGAGACGTTAGGCCGCTTTCTGCGGGAAAAAGTGGGTGTGATCCCGGGCGTTCGCCGCACCGAGACATTTGTGACCCTCGCCATACGCAAGAGGGACTACGGCGTCCCGATCGCCTAACGCGCAGCCGTTTCGGCTCTCTGGTTCCGGGTGCGCTGGCGGGTGGCCCGGGCCCTTGATTAGTGGGGCTTGCGCGGACCCTGCCGACCGCAGAAACTCACGCACTCGTTCGCCAACTCCCAACGGACGGCATTAGAGCCGTTTTGCATGCAGGAGCCGTGATGACCACCGCGGTACGGAGACAACATCACACCCTTTCGGACGCTGTGATCCCGTTCCGCGGGCTGTGGGTAGATATCGCGATCATCGTCGCCGGGGGTATGGCGAAAATTGTGCGCATGGCGCATGTCCTGCCGACGGCATGGTCGTTGGCCATCCGGTCCGACCCCTCCGAAACGCGATGCGGCGGGACTCCGGACGGTAATCCGTAGGGGTCCGGTCGTCCGGGCCCCTCGCCGAGAATCGTCCAACGCGGAGTCCGGGAGCGCCCATTCCGCGCCCATCCCAATCGCCCGGAGCCCTTTCCGTTGGCTCTTCAGGGGCATGACACAGGGACAGCCAGATGTATCGAGACATGACCTGCGGCGAGCCGCGCCGCACAGACACCGGGAAGACGATCACGCTCGCAGGCTGGGTGCACCGGAGGCGAGACCACGGTGGCCTGACCTTCATAGACCTCCGGGACTTCTCTGGCCTGATGCAGATCGTATTTAACGAGGACAGCGCGCCCGAGGCTCACACCATCGCGGGCGACCTACGGAGCGAGTGGGTCGTACAGGTAAAGGGCGTCGTGCAGGAGCGTCGCGCCGGCGCCGACAACCCGGACCTGCCGACTGGTGAGATCGAACTGTTGGCGACCGATATCACAGTTCTGAACCGATCCGAAACACCGCCGTTCGAGATCGAAGACGACCAGAACATCGCCGATGAGACACGTTTGCGGTACCGATTCATCGACCTGCGAAGGCCGCGGATGTACAAGAACTTGAAGCTCCGGCATGACGTGGTCCAGGTTGCGCGGGACTACATGTGCTCACACGGTTTTCTGGAGATCGAAACGCCGATCCTGCTTAAGTCGACCCCGGAGGGTGCGCGCGACTACGTCGTGCCGAGCAGGGTTCATCCCGGGAGCTTCTACGCGCTACCCCAGTCACCCCAACAACTGAAGCAGATCCTCATGGTGTCCGGGGTCGACCGTTACTTCCAGTTCGCGCACTGTTTTCGAGATGAGGACCTCCGCGCCGACCGTCAGCCGGAGCACACACAGCTTGACTTCGAGATGTCGTTTGTCGAGCAGGACGACGTGCTCGAGGTACTTGAAGAGCTGTACACAAAACTCGTGCACGAGACTCGACCCGATCTAGAGGTGCCGAGCCCGTTCCCGCGCATGACCTACGCGGAGGCGATTGAGCGTTACGGAAGTGACAAACCGGACCTCAGGTTCGGTATGGAGGTATCACGCCTTACGGACATCGTCTCGGGTTCGGGATTCGGTGTGTTTGAGTCGGTCGCAGCGTCCGGCGGCGCCGTACGGGCGATCGTCGCCCCGGGCTGTGCCGGTTACACCAGACGCCAGACAGACGAGCTGGTTGAGTTCGTCCGGAGCAGCGGCGCCCAGGGGTTGATCCCGATGCATATCTCGGCGGACGCGGCGAGCCTGGACACAGCGACGTTGGACGACATCCGTTCGCCCATCAAGAACCATGTTTCACTCGAAACCTTGAAAGAGATGGCGGCGGCCTCCGGCGCAGCGCCCGGCGATTTAATGCTGATCATCGCCGGCCCTGAACGTGTGGTGAACGTCGCCATCAGCAATCTGCGCGCTGAGATGGGGAAGCGGCTTGAGCTGGCGGACCCGGGAGTGTTCAGCTTCGCGTTCGTCGTCGACTTTCCACTGTTTGAGTGGGACGATGACAGGAACGGGTGGGCGGCGATGCACCACGTATTCAGCGCGCCGCGGCCGCAAGATGTGGGGCTGCTGGACAGCGATCCGGGGGCTGTGCTGGGCCAACTGTACGACCTCGTGTTGAACGGGGTCGAGCTTGGAAGTGGGAGCATCCGGATCGTTGATCGTGCGGTCCAGGAGAAGGTATTTGGAATTATCGGCCATTCACCGGAGGACGTTGAGGAACGGTTCGGACAACTCCTCCGCGCGTTCCAGTACGGAGCGCCGCCGCACGGCGGCATGGGCCTCGGACTGGACCGAATCGTGATGCTTCTGGCGAACGAGGACAACATCAGGGAGGTCATTGCATTCCCGAAAACGCAGGCCGCCGTGGACCCGCTGTTCGATGCGCCCGGGCCGATCACCCAGGAGCAACTGAGAGAACTGTCGATTCGCGTAGTCGAGGCTGGCGGATAACTGCAGGCCGCTGCGGGTGGACGCCCCGGTGCCGTGACCATGGCCGCCGCGGTGATATAATTTCGAGCGCCCTCCAATCGTGAGCCGGGGGTATTCGCGCCACGGGAGTATCCAAAATTTGAAGGTCACCCAGGACGAGGTCGTGGACCGGCAGGCACTGCTCCACGTTGAGGTCGATGACGAACGGCTTGAAAAACACCTCCAACGCGCCTATCAGAAGCTTGTCCAGCGGACCGCAATCCCCGGGTTTCGCAAGGGCAAAACCCCGCGGCGCGTGTTCGAGCAAATGATCGGCCGCTCCGCGCTCGTCGAAGAAGCGCTAGAGACCCTGGTCCCGGACGCCGTGGCTGCGGCGATCGAGCAGGAAGACATCGTCGCCTACGGCACCCCGCGGGTGAACGTCATAGAGTCCGAGCCGATTCCGAAACTCGACGTGACGGTGCCGTTGCAGCCTTCTGTCGCCCTCGGCGATTACGCCGGGCTGGAGATGGAAGCCGAGCTGGAAGAAGTTACGGACGAGCGGATCGACGAGGCCGTCAATCGGGCTCAACAAAGCCTGGCGACATGGGAGCCCGTCGAACGGCCGTTAGGGATCGGCGATCAAGCCGTGTTGACCGTGGTTGGAACGGCCGGCGATGAGGAGGTACTGAACGGCGATAACGTCGAGTTCATCCTCAGCGCAGATTCTCAGACGCCGATCCCCGGGTTCACTGATCAGATCGTGGGAATGGAATCCGGCGAGACCAAAGAGTTCTCGCTGGACATCGCAGAGGACTTCCCGGGCGATCAGGTCGCAGGCAAGACCGTTGATTGCAAGGTCGAGCTGTTTGAGGTCAAGGCGCACATCGTCCCGGACATTGACGACGACCTGGCGCGCAGCGTCGGGCAGGGTTACGAGTCGCTTGAAGAGATGCGGACCGGACTTCGCAAACGGTTTGAAGAGGCGGCGAGCGACGCCGCCCAGAGGCAGCTCCAGGAAAATATTCTGGACGCACTGCTCGAAACGAGCGTGTTCGACATCCCTCCGTTGATCATCGAGCACGAAGCCGAACACGTTTTGTACGACCAGCAGCAGGCTCTTGCCCGCTACCAGGTCTCGATGCAGGACTATATGCAGAATGCGGGCAAGACCGGCGAAGAATTGCTCGATGAAGCAAAAGAGTCCGCTCTGACGCGTCTCAAACGCACGATCCTCATCGAAGAGATCGCAAAGAAAGAAGAGATCGAGGTGACGGACGAGGAGGTCGCGGCGGAGACCGAGACGCTTTTCGCCACGGCGGGGCCGCAGGCGGACCGCTCACAGGTCGAGTCGGACGAGGCGCAATCTTCAATCAGATCAATGGTATTGAGACGAAAGTCCGTCGAAAGGCTCGCCGAGATAGTACAGTCAAAGGGAGCGGTGACTCCCCACGCGGGGTCCGCAATTACGGAAGCTTCCCCGGAACCCGTAGAGGCCGAAGAAGAGGAAGAGGAGAATTCCCAGGACGAATCGGAAGACTGAGCCCGCCGGGCTGGTCGATCAGGGACTGATTCACGGTTCGTATATACAGCATCGGAATTAGCACGTAGCACTATCTTGTAGCGCGTTTGGCCGGGACTAGCCGGCCAACTGGATAAAGGAAACCTGAATGCTGATAAGGCCCGAACATTCAATGCAGCGTCCCGAAGACATCGTTCCGATGGTCATCGAGACAGGCGCGCGCGGCGAACGAGCCTTCGATATCTACTCGCTCCTGCTCAAGGAGCGAATTATTTTTCTTGGCACGCCCATCAACGATCAGGTCGCAAACCTGATCGTGGCCCAGTTGCTGTACCTGGACCGGGAAGACCCGGACAGGGACATCAACATGTACATCAACTCGCCCGGCGGGGTGATCTACTCCGGACTTGCGATCTACGACACGATGCGAATGCTCCGGGCAGATGTTTCGACGATCTGCGTCGGCGCGGCTGCGAGCATGGGCACCGTGCTGCTCGCCGCCGGGGCGAAGGGCAAGCGCTACGCCCTGCCGAACTCCACCATCCACATGCACCAGCCTCTTGGCGGCGCGTCCGGACAGGCAAGCGACATCGAGATCCACGCCCGCGAGATCTTGCGGCTGCAGGACACGCTGAGGGCCATCCTGGTCGAGACGACCGGGCAGCCCTACGACACGATCGCTCGTGACACAGACCGTGACCGTTTCATGACCGCTGAACAGGCGACGGAATACGGCCTCATCGACGAAGTCCTCCGGAAGCCAGAGGATGCCGAGGAAGGGAACAGCCAGGCGGCCGACTAGTCCAATTATTGAACATCCAGCTCACCGTCGGACCGGCCCGGGCGCAACCAGTGCGCCGGGACCGACCCTGGTGAAGTACCGGCAGAGGCGATGACAACAAACACACCCAATGGACCAGAAGGTCACCCGCCTGAGACCTATGTCTGCTCTTTTTGCGGCAAATCGCAGCAGGCCGTTCGCAGGCTGATAGCCGGACCGTCAAAGATATTTATCTGCGATGAGTGCGTGGACCGCTGCCATCAGATCATCGCCGACGACCAGGCGCCGATCACGGCCATCCCGCACGGCCTGCCGCGAACCCCGCGCGAGGTGTTCGAGAGGCTGAACGAATACGTTATCGGCCAGGACCGGGCGAAACGCGTCGTCAGCGTCGGCGTGTACAACCACTACAAGCGCGTGTGGCGGCCCAGCCCGGATTCTGACGTCGAGCTCCAGAAGACGAACATCATGCTCGTCGGCCCCACGGGCTCCGGAAAGACGCACCTGGCGCAAACGTTAGCCAGGATTCTGGACGTCCCGTTCGCAATCACGGACGCAACGCCTCTGACGGAAGCCGGGTACGTCGGCGAGGATGTGGAGAACATCCTTCTGCGTCTGATCCAGGCGGCCGACTTCGATATCGCCCGTGCCGAGCAGGGAATCATCTACATCGACGAGATCGACAAGATCGCCCGCAAGGCGGCGAACCCGTCGATCACCCGGGATGTGTCTGGCGAAGGTGTGCAGCAGGCCCTCCTCAAGATCCTGGAGGGCTCAATCGCAAGCGTGCCGCCGCAGGGCGGACGCAAGCATCCGCACCAGGAATTCATCCAGATCGACACCTCAAACATCCTGTTCATCCTCGGCGGCGCGTTCGAATCCCTGAACGGCGTTATTGAGCGTCGCCTCACCTCTGGCACGACCATGGGCTTCGGGTCCGGTGTCGCGAAACGGCCGACTCAGGACGATCAAGACCAGATTTTCACCCACGTCACGCCCCAGGATTTGCTGGAGTACGGCTTCATCCCGGAGTTCATCGGCCGCGTGCCGTTGAGCGTCGGCCTGTCTGATCTGAGTGAACTAGAACTGGTCGACGTGCTTACCGAGCCGCGAAATTCACTCGTAAAGCAGTACCAGGCGCTGTTCCACATGGACGACGTGGAGCTGGAGTTCACGAAACCGGCGCTGGAGGCGATGGCGAAAGAGGCCAAGACACGTAAGGCTGGAGCGCGAGGGTTGCGCGCCATCCTGGAAGAGACGTTGCTCGACATCATGTACGAGATCCCGTCCATGGAGATGGTGCAACGTTGCGTGATTGACGGACCGACCGTCACGGACGGGGCGCCGCCGGTTCTACTCGACGGCGATGGGGCACGGGTAGCGTTTGAGATGCCGGAGCGGCCCGCAGCGTAATCCCGGATCGACATACTCAGGGAATGCGGGGCGCCGATAACCAGTTGTCGGCCCCCGTTTTCGCGTCTAGCCGCTTCGCGACTCGTCCTCAGAATGTTCTGGACTTAGCGCGGCGGACAGGCCAGATTCAATCTCTTCCGTTAGCTCAAGCGGCCCGGCCCGGCCCGCAGCGTTGAGATCAATCCTGCCGTCACCGATCGCAGCCAGGGTGGCAACCAACAGCGGTCGTTCGCGCTCCACGCCCGCTTTGCGTATCGCCTGAAACAACGGCAGTTGTTCGCCCGACGACGCCTGCAGTTCATCAACGCTGCGATCTTCAATTTCGGACCACGCCCGCCGAAGCTCCGGTCCTTTGAGCGGAAATCTGCAGAACGAGATCACCGGGCCGAGGTCAAGGTCTTCTGTTGCGACGTGGACCATCACCCCGGACTCGTCGGCGTCGATCCGGATTAGCTCCCAGATCACGTGGTCGATCATTCCGACCGGTCCGCCGGGTAGCGCCGGGTGCAGATTCACCATGATGAAATGCCGGCACAGAACCGGCGCTATGAGCATGTAACCGGCCGTTATCGAGACATCGACCGAGTAGGGCCGCAACAGCTCCAGCACAGCCTCGTCGAACTGGCCCCGTAGTTCAGCCCACGGGCGCCGGCCGTGCTCGGTCCTGAAGCGCTGAGACGACAGCGTGACAAGCGGGATGTCGTGCGCCTCGACGAGGTCCATGTAGCTGTCGGTGCCAGCGTGTTGCCCGCGATCGCGATTTACGAATACGAACTCGATACGCGCGTTGAGCCGCCCTGAGTCGATGGCGTCCAGCGTTGCGGCCAGGAGACCCCGTGAGCCTTCCCCACGGCCGGTCGAGAACCATCCGAGACTGAGCGCCGGCCTGTCCCCTGGATGATCGTCGTTAGTCGTCAACGTCGTCGGGATCGTCCTCGAAATCTTCCGGGGACTCCTCGGGTACGAATCGCATCTGTTCGGCGAATGCGGTCTGCAGACGTGTAACTCTGAGCTCGGTCGCCGACAACAATTCGTTGCAACGCTTCGCTAAACCCATACCGTCTTCAAACAGGCGCGTAGATTCGTCAAGCGTCAGAGGGCCCGCCTCAAGTTTGCGGACCGTCTCTTCGAGACTGGTGAAGGCGTCCTCGAAGCTCGCCGGCTCCCTGTCGGCCTTTGATTCAGTGTCCTGTCGCGACTGTCTGGGACTCATGCCTGGCGTGTTCCTGCGATGCGGAGCTGTAAACGTTCAGCGCACTGGCCGGTGCGGGTGGTGTTCGTGTCGTTCAGGCTATCAGTGAGGGGACGGCCCGTCACCGCTTCTGAGTCGCACCGTTCGGACCTCCGCGTCGATCTCGCCGTCTGCAAGCGCCACTCCAAGCGTATCGCCCGGGTTCAGGTCAGCAGTCGATGCGACGATCGACCCGTCCTCCCTGCGTACCACGGCGTATCCGCGCGCCAGTATGGCGGACGGATCAAGCGCAGACATCTGAAGCTCCAGGGAACGAAGTCGTTCACGGTGGATGTCGAGTGACCGCCCGACCGCCTGCCCCGCAGCCCGCAAAAGGTCATCGACGCGTTGCCGCGGCGCCCGGGTGTCCGGCGCAAGGAATGCGAGGCGGTCCACCGCCTGCTCGAGCCGCATCCGATGGTCGGCGACGTTTCGCGATGTCCTGTCCGTAAGTGATCGGGCATATCCGGAAACCGCGGCCAGGAGCTCACGACGGTCCGGCGCAACAAGCTCTGCCGCAGCCGAGGGTGTGGGCGCTCGTAAATCCGCGACGAGGTCGGCGATGGTTACGTCCGTTTCGTGGCCGACGCCGCTAACCACCGGGATTTCGGAGGCAAATATGGCACGAGCCACCATCTCTTCGTTGAACGCCCACAGGTCCTCGAGCGACCCCCCGCCGCGGGCGACGATGATGACATCTATCCCCGGTTCTGCGTTCAAAGCACTGATCGCATCGACGATGCCGGGCGCCGCAGTGTCACCCTGTACCAACGTCGGGGCGAGGACGAGCTCCGCCAGTGGATATCGGCGTCGAAGGACGTTGGTGATGTCCTGGATCACAGCGCCGGTGGGAGACGTTACGACGCCGATTCGCCGGGGGAACTCGGGAAGCTCCCGTTTTCGAGCGACGCCAAACAGCCCTTCCGCATCCAGCCGCCGCGTCAGCTCCTCGAACGCCTGTTGAAGCGCGCCGACGCCTTCCGCCTTAACTTGATCGACGTAGAATTGTAGGTCCCCCCTTACCGTGTATATCGAGACACGGCCGTGGGTCAGGACCTGTGCGCCATCCTGCAGGAATTCAGCGCCGCGGGCGGGCCGGAACTGGACGCATCGAATCGCGCCCTCGGCGTCTCGCAACGTGAAGTAATGGTGGCCGGAGCCGGCCCGCGCGTGGTTTGAGACCTCGCCCGAAACCCAGAGATCGGACAGGCCGGGGTCCGCCTCGAGCAGATCCTTCAGGTAAGCGGTGACCTGCGAGACGGTAAAGGCCGTTTGTGTCGTCACGAAATCGGTTGCCGTCTGAAATGTCGGATGAGGAATTGTTCCTCGCCGGTCACCGTAAGAAAGAGTTCTAGCCCTCTCATACTGCGGAAAATTCGGTTATCTGCTCGCCCGTTCAAGATATTCGCCCGTCCGCGTGTCAACTTTGAGCATGTCTCCGGCGTTAACGAAAAGCGGGACCGTCACCGAGATCCCGGTCTCGAGTTTCGCCTGCTTGGTGGCGCCGGTCGCCGTGTTACCGGCGATAGCCGCATCCGTTTCGACGACCTCGAGAGTTACGGTGATCGGCGGTTCGACTTGTATGACACTGCCGTCGTAGAACAGCACGTCAAGGCTTTCGCCCTCTTTCACGTAGTTCAGGGCGTCTCCAAGTGTGTCTATGCCTATCGGAAACTGCTCGTAGGTCTCGTTGTCCATGAAGGTGTAAAGATCGCCCTCTGAGTAAAGGTACTGCGAGTTGCGCCGATCCATCGGCGCGGCGGTCAGCTTCTGATTGCCCGGAACTTTGCGCTCGAACACGTTTCCGGTCTTCACATTACGGAGTCTGAGCGTCAGAGTCGGCGGAGCTTTCGGCGCCTGGCGATGTTGCCACTCCATGATGGTGTAAACCTCTCCCTCGAAGAGGATGCTCATGTTGCGCTTGATCTCGCCTGAACTGATGGTCATGTTGTGGTCCCCGAAATGTCTTGGGAAATGTCTCGTGAGCGCCGCCCGGCGGGGCGCTGTTCGGCCCCCCGGGTCCGCCATTTTGATCCGGACGCTCGATGAACGTTCTGGACGCCTACGTTTCGATCTTCGGAGCGTGGCTGAGTACACGCGCCCTGCCATTCTCCAATACGACTACGTCCTCGATGCGCACACCGCCCCATCCGGAGATGTAGATCCCCGGCTCGATCGTAAACGCCATCCCGTCTTCGAGTTTGTCCTCGACCCTTGACGCCACCCACGGCGCCTCGTGGACCTCCAGCCCTACTCCGTGGCCAAGGCTGTGTCCGAATAGCTCGCCGTACCCGGCTTCCACGATGACCGCTCGCGCAAGATTGTCGGCCTCGGCGCCGGTCATCCCGGCCTCTACGCTCTCTATCGCAGTCAACTGGGCCGCCAGGACCGTGTCGTACACCTTCTTAAACTGGTCGTCTGGCGCGCCGACCACCACGGTCCGCGTGAGGTCGCTGCAGTAACCCTGGTAGCGGGCGCCCATATCGATCACTATCGGTTCGCCTTCTTGAACCTCGCGATCACCTGCACGGTGGTGGGGAAGCGCTGCGTTTGGGCCCGAGCCGACGATGGTCGGAAATGACAGCGACTCGGCACCCTGTTCCCGCACGGCCACCTCGATACGCCACGCGATCTCTTCCTCTGTGTCTCCGGCTCGGATCGTCTTCGCTACGGTTGAGAAAGCGCTGTCTGCAATGTCGATCGATCGTTGGAGCAGGGCGAGCTCGTCCGAGTCTTTGAACGCGCGTAATCCCAGCGGGACCCGGGTAGTGGCCACCAGCTCGAGCTCTTTGGCGTCGTCCTCAGAACCCGCC
>JAQBUX010000069.1 GCA_027623795.1 Chloroflexota bacterium | reverse complement strand
CCCCCTCCGCCGCCGCTCCCGGTCCACGACGCCCAGCGCCGCCGCATAGATGCTGTCAGTGTCGATGCCGAACAGCGAGTACAAATCCTGGCGCGTGCCGGATTGGCCGAACGAATCGACGCCGAGGTTTATAGAAGGGCTGTCGAGCGCCGACCCCAGATAGGCGAGAGTGTGCGGCGATCCGTCGATTACGGTTACGACCGGCCGTCCGACCTCATGTGGCGCCAGCAGCCCCGTCGGGTCGTACAGGCCCTCATCGCGGCCCCGAACCTGCGCCATCTCGGCGGCTCGCACGCGGCGATGCAACATATCGGGGCTGGATATGGCGAACATGTTGGCGCCGATCCCCTCTCGCTCCAGCATGGGGATCGCGGCGATCGCCTCCGGCACCATCACGCCCGTCGCGAAGAGGTTGACGATTTCGTCCGCATCGGGGTCTGCGGACCGCAACCGGTAGCAGCCGGCGAGAACGGCCTGTTTCAGGGTCTCGCGCTCCGCCTGATCCTCGGGTTCCACGAATAGGGACTGGTCGACGACCTTCGTGCTGAGACGGAGAAACACGGACTCGCCATCGCCGGAACCGATCCCTCGGATCGCCTCCAGCAGGATCCACTCAAGCTCCCGGGCGAAGGTCGGCTCGTAGTAACGGATGTTCGGCAACTCCATGCCGATCGATGGCGAGAGCATTCCCTGGTGCGAGCCGCCCTCGGGACTGAGCGTGACGCCGGAAGGCGTCGCCACGGCGATGAATTTGGACTGCTGATACACCCCGTAAACGAGCGGGTCCAGCCCGCGTACGATGAAAGGATCGTAGAGCGTGCCGATCGGGATCAGCCGCCTGCCGGACAGTTCCCGGGACAGCCCCAGCTGTCCGAGCAGCAAGAACAGGCTTGTCTCCGATAGTCCGAGTTCAATGTGCTGCCCGTGCGGACCCTCGGTCCATTTGAGCGTCCGACTTTCGGTGTCGAAAAAGTCCTGTGCGTCCTCGTGATGCCACACACCGGTGCGGTTGATCCACGTTCCGAGACTCGTCGATGTTGCGACGTCTGGAGACACGGTGACGATACGCTTCGTCGCCTCGGGCGAGGTACGGGCGACCTCGAGAAGAACGCGGGCGAAGCTTTCCTGGGTCGAGGCCGTCCTCGTGATGCCCATGTTCGTGTCGTTGAACGTAATCGCCGGTTCCTCCGGCGTCGCCGGTGAAGCCAGGCGCTGCGCGGCGTTCGCCAGGTAGATCGCCTCGTCGCTGCCCTCGGGGAACCCTTCCCACGGATAGTCCGGCGATACGCCAAAATGGTCGGCGAGTTCCTCGAACTGGGCCTGGGTGACGAGCGCGGAGTGATTCGATGGGAGTGCGGCGATCGGCAAGCCCCAACCCTTCACCGTGTACGCGAACACCACAGAAGGGCCGTCCGCCGTGGACGCCTCTTCGTAGCATCGGGCAAGCGTGCCGACATCGTGTCCACCGAGGCCCGCGATACGCCGATGCAACTCCTCGTCGTCGAAGTCGCTGACGCATCGCTCGATATCGCCCCGCAGATCACGCGTCGTATCCAGCAACCGTGTCCGCACCTCGGAGGCCGGTGCGACCAGCATCCCCTGGTACTCCGGGTTGAGCATGTCATCGATTCGCTTGCGGAGCGCATCGCCGCCCGGCAACTCCATCAGCTCCGTTAGCTCGTCGCCGTACTTGGCGACGACAACTTTCCAACCGTTGACGCGGAACATCTCCATGAACCGTGCGACGCGAATGCCCGGCACGATGCGATCGAGGCTCTGACGGTTTAGGTCGACGATCCATGTGCACCGATCGACGCCCTGTATGGCGGGTTCGGTGACCGTCTCCCACACGGACCCCTCGTCCAACTCCGCGTCTCCGATGTGGGCGAAGAAGCGGCCAGAGATGGGTTCCATGTTGTGCCCGTTCAGGTAGTCCCGGACGAGCGCGCCGAATGTGACGGCGCCCGGGGCAAGCCCGACAGACCCGGACGAGAAATCGGGTTTGTCAGGGTCTTTTGTGCGGCTCGGGTAGGCCTGTAACCCTCCGAACTCACGCAGCGTCGGCAGGTACTTCTCGTCCAGATTGCCGAGCAGGTACTGGATGGCGTGGAAGACCGGAGAGGCGTGCGGCTTGATCGCCACTCTGTCCTCGGCCGTGAGGGTCTCGAAGTACAGGGCGCTCAGGATCGCGGCGGAGGACGCCGACGACGCCTGGTGACCGCCCACCTTCGAGCCGTCCGCATTTTGACGGACGTTGTTCGCCCAGTGGATGATCGCCGTCGCCAGCCAGAGCACACGATCACGGGTGTTGTCTCTGATGTCCTGGACTGGAGACCTTGCCGGCGGGTTGACCGCGACCATCAACGTCCTCCGATCGGGGCGGGTGGCGATACGAGCCTACGGCTGCAGATCATACGCGGAGCCTGTTGGCACGATCAGTGATATGCAACGTTGTCGCGATGGTACACGTCACCAGACTCGATGGCGCAGATTCTGCGGGGTGGGTCATGGGCGACTCCGTGGCGCGCCACGATAAACTTCGTCAATTGAGCGGCGACGCCATTTCCCGGCGACACGACTGAATCAGTCAACAAGGACATCTCGCAACGCCATGAAGTTTGACCGGCTGGACGTTTATCACGTGGCGATGCCACTCATCTATCCCTGGCGCACGTCGTACGGGGAGGATTACGAAATCCACGCCGTGCTGGTGAAGGTCACGGACGGCGAGCACGTCGCCTGGTCAGAGTCGTCGCCGCTTTATGCACCGACCTACCTGACCGAAAGCGCTGGCGGCGTTTTCTACACGGTGTCGGAGATCATGGGTCCGCAGGTGGTAGGGCGTGAATTCGACAGCGCCGACGACCTGAACAAGGCGCTCTCAGTGTTCAAGGGCAACACGTTTGCCAAGGCGGCGCTTGAGATCGGGTGGTGGGCGCTGCGCGCCAGATCCACCGGAACCCCGTTGCACAGGTTGCTTGGCGGCGAGACGCGCGAGGTCGTGGCGGGCGCTGACTTCGGCATCCAGGACTCGTTCGACATGCTCCTCGGGAATATCCAGATCGCGGTCGACGCCGGGTTCCCGCGGATCAAGTTGAAGGCGGCGCCGGGGTGGGACCTCGACATGTTGAAAGCGGTTCGCGGCGCGTTCCCGGACACGGTGTTTCACATCGACTGCAACGGTGGTTACTCGCTGGACGATCTGCCGATGTTCAAAGAGATCGACAAGATCGGCCTCGCGTTCATCGAGCAACCGCTCGCCTTTGACGACCTGTTGGACCACGCCGAGCTGGCGAAGCAGATCGACACGCCGATCTGCCTGGACGAGAGTGCGATTAGTGTCAGGGCGGTCGAGCAGGCGTTACGTATCGGCGCGGCGAGTTACATAAACATCAAGCCGGCGCGCGTTGGCGGCCTTGCGAACTCAGTCGCCATCCACGACATATGCCGTGACGCCGGGGTCCCCGTCTGGATCGGCGGCATGCTTGAGAGCGCACTCGGCGCAGCGATCTGCGTCGAGCTGGCGACGCTGCCGAACTTCACCTACCCGGGAGATCTATTCCCGTCGTCCCGCTTCTACGAGCGCGACCTCAGCCAGCCCGATAACGAGCTTACGGACCGACTGACGTTCGCGCCCTTCACCAACGGTCTGCCCGAGCCGGACCCTGATCGGCTCGCCGAGTACACAGTGCGGTCGGCCACCGTCACTCCTGAATGATCGGGCGATTGATCCAAGTCGTCCTGTGGAGTGAGAACTCGGAATGAGGTCGCGCTCGTGGTGGGCGCGGCTGCCCCGTCTACTGCCGCGTCTCGCGATCGGGGCGATGGCGATTGTGACAGCCGTAGCGATCATCGTTGAGGCGGCGTCCGACGAAGACGCGATTGGCCCGGTGGGCGGCAATCGATCCGGTTCCGCGATCGACTCTCGTACTTTCGTAATCGGGCAGGAGCCGTCGGACATAGTTTTCGACGGGCAACGGCTCTGGGTGGCGGAGACGGGATTCGGCACGGTTACGAGCTACGGGTTGGACGGGCAACGACTCGACACGGCGGATGTGGGCGGACGCCCGGTCGCCCTTGCGTCTGGCGCCGGATTCGTCTGGGCTCTTGACGGCGATGACGGCTCCGTCACGCAATTGGATGAGAATGCAAACATATTGAGGAAATTCCAGGTCGGGCTTGAACCGGCCGGGCTTGAGTTCCTCGGGCAGCACCTATGGGTGACGGACCCGCCGCGTCATTCCGTCTCGCAGATCACACTCCAGGGTGGGTTAGCGCGACAGATCGAGGTCGGCGTCTCTCCGGGAGCGATCACCCGCACACCGGAGCAGGTGCTTATCGTTGACCGCGACTCTTCCACCGTCACTGGCATCGACATCTCCGGTGAGGTGGTCGGATCGTTCGAGTATGACGATGGATTTGCGACCGGTGGACTCGGCGGAGGGCTGGGATCGCCGTCGGCGTTTCTCTCGACGCCTGATGCGCTCTGGCTCTCGTTCGCGGATGTCGGCGAGATGATACGGATGACGCCCGCCGGGCGGCAGACGGCCCTGATACGGGTACCGACGGGGCCTCTCGATATGGCCTGGGGCGGAGGCGAGCTGTGGGTAGCCTCCGCCGATGCCGGGTCCGTCACAAGATTCACGGGTGATGGCGAGATCGTAGCCACTCACACGATCGGCGGCGCGCCGAGCGGCATCGTTCACGACGGCGAGCACGCGTGGGTCGTGGACAAAGAGGAGAACGCGCTTATCCGGTTGACGCGGGCCTCGATATCTTCAGGCCTGACGCCTTGACGTCGTCGGGGTGTACCGTCCACATAGTGGCGGCGACAATTGCCTGACCGGTCTCGCGCGATGCCGGGATACCTTGCGCCGTACAGGAGCGTGGACGCGTGACTGAAGAGCGGACTTCTTCCGGCCCGGCGCCGGAGGAGATGGAGGAGCTCCAGGAGGCCATCGAGGCCCACCTGGAGGCGGGCGCGCTTGCGACCGCTGCGGCGCAGCTCGAAGACCTCCACGCCCACGACGTGGCCGAGCTGGTTTCAGAGCTGAAAGTTGCGGGCGCACAGGCGCTTCTGGGCGCGCTGCCTATCGATACCGTCGCCGAGATCATTGAGCATCTCGAGGTCGACGAAGCGGCCGAGCTAACCGGATTGATCGATGTGGACCGGATGGCCAAGGTCCTCGATCGAGCGCCACCCGACGTCGCGGCCGACATTTTGCGGCACGTCGATTGGTCGGTCGCCAGCCAGGTGCTGGCGCGCATGGAGGGCCGGCGCACCGTCGGCGACCTGTTGCTCTACCCGGACGAGGCCGCCGGCGGTCTCATGACGCCCGAGGTGGCGGGGTTGCGTGAGGACCTGTCGGTCGGCATGGCGTTATCGACGTTAAGGGGGGCGGAAACCCCCCGGGAGCGCATGCGTCAACTGTTCGCTATCGACAACGTCGGCCGGCTCACCGGTGTCCTTGAGTTGTCCGACCTGGTGTTTGCCGGGCCGGACAAGCGGGTCAGGGACGTTATGTCGACCGATCCGATCTCCGTCGAAACCGGCACCGACCAGGAAGTGTGCGCGCAGTTGATGACGCGCTATGACTTGCTCGAGCTGCCGGTGGTGGATGTCGATGGCCGGCTGGTCGGTGCGATCGCCGTCGATGACCTGGTGGACGTGGCGCGAGACGAGGCGACCGAGGACATGTTCAGGATGTTCGGCATGGGCGGCGCGGGAGGTGTGCTGGACCCGCTCGGAGACTCGCTCCGCAGTCGCCTTCCGTGGCTGGTCCTGAACCTGGGCACGGTGCTGTTGGCGGCATTCGTCCTCAACCTCTTTAACGACACCATCGAGAGGGCCACGATCATTGCCGCCTTCATCCCGGTCGTTCTGGGCCAGGCCGGAATCGCCGGGACGCAGACCCTGACCCTGATCGTGCGTGCGATTGCGCTTGGAGACATCAGCCAGCGTGACACGATGCGATTGCTACGTCACGAGATGGTAGTCGCCGTCGTTCAAGGCGTCGTGGTCGCCTTGCTGCTTGGCCTCATCGTCCTGGCCTGGCAACAGGACCTGACACTGGGGCTGGTTGTGGCCGGCGCGATGTTGATCAACCTGGCCGTTGCGGCGGGCGGGGGGGTGCTGGTGCCGCTCGGAATGCGGACGGCGCGGATCGACCCGGCGGCATCGTCGGCCGTGGTCGTGACCACGCTGACGGATGTACTGGGACTGCTTGTCTATCTCGGGCTCGCGACCGCGTTCCTGACGCAGTTTCACGGGAACTAGCGGGCGAAGCAACTGCGCTGAATGATCGGGGCCGTATCAACCTTGTATCATCCCGGCCATGACCAGTGAGAGGGTTCAGAGGCGAGTCGACCGGCTCCTGGACCAGACAGAAGAGGCCGTGGAGGCGACGGAGTGGGCCCGCGTTCGCGAGCTCGCCGAGGCCGTACTCGCGGCTGACCCTGAAAACGCGGACGCGACGACGTTCCTCGCGATGGCCGAGCGCGCGTCCGGCATATCGGCGACCCCGGGCACGCCCACCACGATGCGGCGGCCGGCCACTTTGACGACGGGCTGAAGTTCTGCCGGGAGAACGGACTACTGAAGGAGTTGGCCTGGACCTGGTCCGACTACGCCGAGATGCTCCTCGACCGCGAGGTGGCTATCACAGAAGACCTTGCAGACCGTGCTTCGAGTGCCTCAGCACGCGGCGCGAGCGGCGACCGCGAGAAGGCCCATCGGGTTACAGGATGAGGCGCTGTCCATCACCCAGGAGCTGGGCATGCGGCTGCTCACCGAACGCATCCTGGCGCGGCGGGAGATTCTGCGGGCTTAGAAACGTCGCACGCATGACGGGACGTAATCGCCTATGAAAACGTACACCTACAAATCCGTCGGCTCTCTGGCCCTTCAAGCTGACGTCTATGGCGCTGATGCGCCGGGCGGTTCGCTCAAACCCGCAATCGTCTGGATTCACGGCGGCGCCTTGATCATGGGCGACCGGGCAGGAATCTTGCCCGGCGAAATTGATCGTTACCTGGGCGCGGGATTCGTGGTCGTCTCGATCGACTACAGGCTCGCCCCGGAAACGAAACTACCGGCCATCGCGGAAGACATCGAAGACGCGTTCAGATGGCTCCGTGAACGCGGCGGCGGTGAACTTGGAATCGATACGAATCGACTTGGAGTCGTTGGCCACTCGGCCGGGGGCTACCTCACCCTGCTCTCCGGGCATCGGGTGGTTCCAACGCCGTTGGCGCTGGTCTCTTTCTATGGTTACGGCGATATCGCCGGCGACTGGTACAGCAAGCCTGACCCGTTCTACAACACCTTCGACCGGATCACCGAATCCGATGCAGAGAGCGCCGTCGGAGAGCAGGATCTGGTGGACGGTTCCGCCGATCCGGCGCGTCGAGACTATTATCTCTGGTGTCGGCAGAACGGTCTGTGGCCGTTGCAAGTTACAGGGCACGACCCGGTTTCAGAGTCGGGCTGGTTCAGTCCGTACTGCCCGGAGGAGAACGTCGAGTTGGAGGGTCGCAACTATCCGCCCACTCTGCTCATTCACGGCGATGCCGATACCGATGTTCCATACGCCCAGTCGGTCGAGATGGCACGACGGCTTGCCGGTGCGGGGATTGAGCACGAACTTATTACGATCCCCGGAGGTCCCCACGGCTTCGACCGCGCTCCCGAGACGGCTTCGAGCAGCGAAGTCTCTGACGCGTTTGACAGGGTCATCGGCTTCTTAACGAAGCACGTCTGACGACTACGTCGAGTAACCACCCCCGAGCCTCTCCCTGCATCAGGAGGGGGCCGCAATGAGCCTCCTCCCTCCCAGGGAGGAGGTCTGGACGTGGGTCGTCGTCCTGATCCGTGACGTTTCCAGGCGTGCCGTGCCGACATACCACCCCCGAACCCTTTCCTACATCAGGAGGGGCCGTTTGTAGCTCCTTCCTGAACAGGGACGAACCCCCACCTGAATCGGTCGAAGGGGCCGAAAGTGCGGGCGCTATTTGCCGCCGGACAACCGGTCGTACCACTTCGCCTGGACCGCCTCACCCAGCCGCCCACGTACGCCGTCGTTCAGGCCTGCCGGGGTGTCGACGTAGTCGTACGCCCAGGAAAATGCGCCCTCAATCCACGGGCGCTCAGCGATCAACTGGTAGATCGCTTCAAGGCGATTCGCCTGGACATGCTCGCCGAACGGGTCACCCGTTGGTGCGCTTGCGCCAAACTGCCCCGAGCCCGTCCCCGGCGCATGGATCGTGTAGAACATTACCGGTCCGACCCATCTCTCGCGGATCGGGTCCACTCGCTCTTCGAAATTCGTGCGGTAGGCGTCTTTCCACTCGGCCACGGTCGCGTCGTCGGGTAGCGACGGCACCCCGAGGTCGTATGTGGTGACGCCGCGAAGGTCTGCCAACCCCGGGAAGTCGTAGTTGGCGTTGTTACCGCTCATCATCACAAGGCCGCCGTACACACCTCTGACCTGCTCGACGAGTCGAGCAATGGCCCCGTCGAACTCCTGTTGGAACGGGTCGTCGTCTGACTGCCCTGCGTTCGGGAACACGTGGAAAATCGGTCCCGGCAGCATCAGCATCTCGGCGCCGATCTCTTCCGCAACGATCGCGTTCCACATCCACTGCCGCTCGGCCTCAATGAGCCACGCCTCCCACCACTCCTGGTCCCAGAGGTTAAGCGGCGGGTCGTTCCAGCCCGGAATTACCTCCGGGTTCTGCTGTGGGGCCAGGAACACGTTGAGACCGGCCGCGTGCGCCTGGGCCGCCTGCGCTTTGATGTTTTCCAGCGGCGTCTGCACGGTCCAAATCTGGACCGGGCGTTGTTCAATCGTCGGGGTCGGTTGGAATCGCCCGAAACTCCAGACGGAGGACAGTGCCACCCACTCGCCATTGGCCACGCTGTCGATCCGCTCGAACGCGGACTCCGACGTGTCGGCAAACGATGTGCTCCAGTAGTCGGGCAGGTACAAACCGGACCGCCATTCGGGCCGGGCGTCTACGCCTGTCGGCGTCAGCCCGTCCCACTCACCCACCCAGTCGCTCACCAGTTGCCCGTCGAACTCGGTGAACACATCGTAAGAGCGGGTCGACGCGCCGACGCCATCGATCTCGTAGTCGTAGTTGAGACCGCCGTCGTGATCGAACTCGACCGTCGCCTCGTAAAGCCAGGGGTTGTCGGGCCGTTTTTGCATCTCGATGCCGCCGGACATGGCGGCGCGATCGCCGGTGAGGCGGACGACGGCGTTCTCCGGCGTCTCCAGCGGCACGCTCACCCGGAAGGTCACTGCCAGCCCGCCATTCGACTGCCGGGGAGTCGGGTCGGGGAGTTGCTTCCACTTTGTGACCGCGATGGCGATCTCGTCACCGTTCTCGGGGATCGTGACGGTACGTCGACTCTCAATCGTGCCGACGCTGCCATCCCCTCCGCCGTTGTCGTCACCCAGCCTCAACCCGAACTCGAACTCACTTCCAGGCGGATTGTGGATTATGTGGGCTACCCACTCGTTTGGTCCCGACCGTGCCATCCATGCCGTCGGGCCGGTGGAGATGCCGACCGGGACGCCGGGGGTCGTGTTGCTCGGCACCGTAACCCGGAGCGCGGTGATCGGCCACTCGCCGTTGTGCCATCGCTCAACGGTGTCCGAACGAGTCCGGCTGGACTCATCAACTATGAAGCTACGAAATACGGCGCCGGAGTCGGACTGATCGGCGCCCTCGGAAATGGATCGAATCGTGTACGTGTAGTTGACGTAGGTCCCTTCGTACAGGTCGACCGTCAAAGTAGCCCGGCTCGAGCCGTGGCGATCGAGAGCGGGCAGGGCCATCGCATCAGGCTGGAACGGATACCCGCCCGACCGCGCGCCAAGCTGCCACAGGTTGCCGGAGATCGCGATCTCGGCATCGGGCGGCGTGACGTCGGGCAGGCCGACGTCGAAGGTAACGGGAACCTTGCGCGCCGATTCCAGGAAAACTCTGACATCTTCCGTGGCCGCGCCGTCTTCGATGTCGAACTCGTACTGCTGCGCCCGGTAGTCTCCGAGGGTCGTAAGCACGACCGCCCGGTGCTCGCCGTCTGGCAGGTTGTTCACCGTAAAGTTGCCGCGCCAGTCGGTCGCCGTGTGGACACCGGATATCGACACGGTGGCGTCGATAACGGGACCGCCCGTGGCTTGATCAACAACCGTGCCGGTGATCGTGCCGTTGTGTTGTGGACCGGGGAGGTCCCGCCACAACGCCACCGTGTCTTCGATCACGTCGACCTCATCCGTGACCAGCACGTAGCGGTTCACAAACTGGTACACATCCTCGACGGTCTCCCTGAACGCGTCCCAGCCGGCGACGCTCTGGCCGTCCCACCGGTCGTAGGTGTATCGAAGCAACGCACCCATTTCGACCGTAGCTGTGCCGGTGTAAACGCCGGGTTCTGCCGGGTCATGTTTGAGTTCGATGCGATCGAGCGAAATCACGTTGCCCGGCGGCATCGTCATCAACGTCACGCGCTCGCCGGCCGGGTGGTTGTCCGGGACGCGAACCCGGAACTCCAGTTCGCGGGTTGGAAGCGAGACTGGCGAGCGAAATGCAGGGGGCGCGACGGTCGTAGCCGTAGGGGAGGTGTGTGTCGCGTTCGGGTTGGCGGTTGCTACCGGGTTGGCGGTCGATGTCGGGCCTGCCGTCGCTGTCGAATTCGTTGTCGCAGTTGGCGCGTTCGGCGTGCCGCTCGTTCCAGCGTCCCGGCCGACTTCGGATTCCGACGAATCGCCGCTGCAGGCCGCCATTAGCGCAACCGTAGCCGCGGCGAGGACGATGACGACCCAACGTTTACGCAGATACATCTGCCGAATGTAGCTGAGCGACGAGCGCCAGGCACCCGTGAATCGACCGCATTTTTCGGGTGATATCACGAGGACGGGACCGCCCGGCCCCGGTCCAGCGCTACTCCTGAGGGGCGAACGCGGCCGAGACGTGGCGGCGCTGAATCTTGCCCGTCGCCGTCCTGGGCAACGAGTCTGCGATGTAGATCCGCTCCGGCACCTTGAAGTCCGCCATGTGCTCCCGGCAGAACGCCTGGATGTCTGCTTCGGTGGCGTTACCGGACAGCACTACCGCGGCCTGGACCACCTCTCCGTACTTGACGTCGGAAACTGCAAAACACACCGCCTCGGCTACCGAGGGGTGATCGAGCAGCAGGGCATCCACCTCAAGCGGAGAGATCTTCTCACCGCCGCGGTTGATCAGCTCCTTCAAACGGCCGGTGAGGGTGAGCCGGCCGTCTGCATCCATCATTCCCTGGTCGCCGGTGCGGAACCAGCCGTCGGTGAAACCTTCTGCGTTGGCTTCAGGGTTGTTGTTGTAACCGTGGGTCACGTTGGCGCCCTTGATTACGACCTCTGCCCGGTCGCCAAGCGCCACCATCTTTCCGGCCTCGTCCATGATGCTGATCTCGACGCCGGTCCCCATCCCGACGGAACCGGGCACG